>CAJPQE010000008.1:0-26635 GCA_905372795.1 Streptococcus cristatus
TCTTGGACTGGAAGCCCAGCCGTGTCAGAAACATCTTCATCTGCATGATGGTGGTATTCTGCGCTTCATCCAGAATGACGAAGGCATCATCCAGCGTCCGCCCACGCATATAGGCCAGAGGTGCAATCTCAATGATTTCTCGCTCCATGAGGCGTGTCGTCTGGTCCTTGCCCAAAATCTGATACAAGGCATCATAGACTGGTCGCAGATAAGGATCCACCTTTTCCTTAAGGTCACCAGGCAGAAAGCCCAAACTCTCACCAGCTTCTACCGCTGGTCGCGTCAAGATGATGCGTTTGACCTGCCCACGTTTGAGAGCTGTCACCGCCAAAGTTACCGCAAGAAAAGTCTTCCCTGTTCCAGCTGGCCCGATCCCAAAGACGATATCATGATTTTTGACGCTGTCCACATAGATTTTTTGACCAAGTGTCTTCACCCGAATTGGCTTGCCATAACTGTCCTTGATAATCTCTTCTTCGTAAAGAGCTACAAACTTATCAATCTCGTCATTTTTGACCATGGTAATGGCTGTTACAACATCGGGAGTACCGATGGTCATGCCACGATTGACCAAGACCAAGAGAGCCTGAATAACCTGGCGAGCCTCCTCACAGGCGGCCTCCGTGCCGAGAATCTGCACAATCTCGGTTCGGGCATGGATGGTGACCTTCAATTCCTGCTCCATCAGGCGCAGGTGGCGTTCATTAGAGCCAAAGAGATGAAAGGCATCATCTGGATGGCCCAGTTTCAATTCTACTGAATGTTCCTGCAAACAAAGAACCTCTCTCATTTATTTTTTGAATGAATTATCTTTATTATATCAAAGCAAGCAGAAAATGACTATCCCTAGCCACTATCCACTTAATGGGCCTGATACTCTTCCCAAATAGCATCGAACTCGCCCAAGTTGAAGGAAAAATTTGCATGCTCCTCCAGAAAACGACTGACCTCATCAAAATCATCCGTGTGCTTAGGAAAGGCCGTGTCCTGAAAAGCCAAATCCGCCAAAATTGCTTTGGGCTTATTACTTTTAGGATTGCGCTCCGTCATCAGCCAACTGTAAAAAGATTTTCTCATTTAAACCAACTCCGTTCCAGTCGGGTCCTGCTTGATTTTACCAGCCTTCATGAGACCGCCCAGAGCTTTTTTAAACTGGCCTTTGGAAATACCAAAAGTAGCCTTGATGTCATTTGGTGAAGATTTATCGTTCAAAGTCATGAAGCCGCCGTTGCTCTCCAGGTAGGTCAAAATCATCTGGGCATCGTTTTCCAGCATTTCAAAGGAGCGAGGCTTGAGGGAGAGATTAAGGGTGCGGTCTACTTCACGGAAGCCAATTACTCGTGCGTCTAAGACCTGCCCCAGACGTGGCTCTGCATAGCGCTCGCTCGGATGGATAAAGCCCAGCATATTATTCTCTGGCAGATAGACAAAGGTGCCAGAAAGCTTGAGCCGATAAACAATGGCTGGCCAATTTTGGTTCTGCATGTTATTGTAGGCAGGGCGAGCCAGACGCTGGAAGTCTTCCTGATAGGCCAGTTGACCCCAGATGCGGTCTTTCTTGTCCACATCCAGACGAATATAGAGGCGGTCGCCCTTCTTAGGCCAAAGTTCCTTGATTTCTGGCAAGATGTCTAGTGACACGACGATTTGCTTATCCGGCAGGCCGGTATCGACAAAGACGCCTAGATCCTTGCGAACCTCCGTCACTGTTCCCCAGCCAAACTGCTCCTGGGTTGCTGTGACCTCAAGAGTCGTCAGGCGAAGTTTCTGCTTCATATCGCTGTAGGCAAAGCCCTTGACAGACTGACCGAGCTCATGCGGTCCCTCTTCTTTAGAAAGGGCATAAATTTGTCCCTCCTTCTGGACAAAGTAAAAACGATCATTTTCATCTGTGATAATCCCCACGATGAAGCTAGCAAGATTTGTGTTCATATAGTCCTACTTCTACCTTGCCTCTTCTAATCGCAAGGATTTTTATGTTAAAACAACTCAGCCAGCCTAGGCCAACTGAGTTTTGATTCTGCTAAAATATTAAACTTCTAGAAGTTCTTTTTCTTTAGTCGCTGTCATATCATCGATATGCTTCACTGCATCATCAGTGACCTTTTGGATATCCTTTTCAAGAACCTTCAATTCATCTTCAGTGATTTCTTTAGCCTTTTCCTGTTTCTTAGCTTCGTCCATCGCGTCGCGGCGGATGTTACGAATCGCAATCTTAGCATTTTCACCGACTTTTTTCACTTCTTTAGCCAATTCACGACGAGTTTCCTCTGTCAGAGCTGGAATAACCAAACGAATGACAGATCCGTCGCTAGATGGTGTGATACCTAAGTCAGAGGCATTGATCGCACGCTCGATATCCTTGATAGAAGACTTATCAAAAGGTGTCACCAAAAGCACACGCGCTTCTGGAATCGTGATAGAAGAGAGTTGGTTAAGCGGTGTCTCTACTCCATAGTATTCCACATGGATACGATCCAAAAGGCTAGCATTAGCGCGGCCTGCACGGATGCTACCAAATTCACGCGCCAAGCTTTGGTGCGAGTGGGTCATTCTTTCTTTTGCTTTTTCTACAATTGCATTTGCCATTTTCTTTTCTCCTGATTTTTATAAATTATTTGAGACAGTTGTCCCAATTTGCTCGCCAAAGACCACTCGTTTGATATTGCCAGGTTCATTCATGTTAAAGACGACTAGGTCAATGTCATTGTCCATAGAAAGGGTAGAAGCAGTCGAGTCCATGATGCGTAAGCCTTTGTTAATAACGTCACGGTGGGTCAATTCATCAAACTTCACAGCTGTTTTATCCTTGTTTGGATCGGCATTGTAGACCCCGTCCACACCATTTTTAGCCATGAGGATAGCATCTGCCTCAATTTCTGCAGCCCGCAGAGCAGCTGTCGTATCTGTTGAGAAATATGGTGAACCAATACCAGCACCGAAAATAACGATCCGACCTTTTTCTAGGTGACGAAGAGCACGTCCACGAATATAAGGCTCAGCCACCTGCTGCATCGCAATCGCTGTCTGAACGCGGGTGTCAACGCCCACTTGCTGCAAGGAATCTGCCATTACAAGTGCATTCATGACTGTTCCCAACATGCCAGTATAGTCCGCTTGAACGCGATCCATACCCGCTTCTGCTGCTGGCTCGCCTCGCCAAAGATTACCACCACCGATAACCAAGGCAATTTGAATGCCCAGTTCATGGACTTCCTTGATTTCTTCAGCCATTTTTTGAACAGTGGCGATATTGATACCCACACCTTTTTCGCCAGCCAAAGCTTCTCCAGATAGTTTAATCAAAATACGCTTATATTTAGGTTCTACCATTTTTCCACTCCTTGTTTTATCTGTACTATTTTACCATAAATTCCACTTTTTACCTAGCCCTATTATTCAAAATATTAAATTAAAATACAAAAAGAAAACTCCACCAGATGACTCCAGTGAAGTTGTGATTTATTTATATTTTAAAGCACGTTTGAAGGTCTTCCAAGCTCCTAAATCATCTGTCTGTAGAACAAGACTGGAGTAGATTCGTGCAATGAAAACGGTCATCATCACCGCAAAAGCAGCTGTAATTCCTAGAGAAAGCCAAGCTTCCAAGCTGGTCGCATAACCATTGATAGCTCGGAAGGGCATGAAAAAGGTTGAGATGAACGGAAGATAAGAACCAACCTTCAAAATCACATTGTCTCCTGCTGCCCCTAGCGAAGAAACTCCCATAAAGCCAACTAAAATCAGCATGATAACGGGCGAAAGGACTTTTCCTGTATCTTCTGCTCGCGCCACCATTGAACCAAGAAAGGCTGACAAGACAACATACATAAAGATACTAACTGCTACAAAAGCTAGAGTATTCAAAGACACAGCTTCTCCGATATACTGCTGAATGGCTGGATTGCTCTTCAAGACTTGGGATACAAGAGGAATGCTGTCTGCAAAGAGAAAGGCTGCCAGTCCACCGAGCACATAAATGCCCAGATGACTAAGAATTACCGCAAAAATCCCAATCATACGGGCATAGAAATAATCGGTCGCCTTAATACTGGAGAAGATAACTTCCATGATTTTTGTGCCCTTTTCACTGGCCACATCTTGGGCAGTAATGCTGGCATAAGTAATCAGAATCATATAGAGCAGGAAGCCCAGACCCATTGCAGCAAAGGTCTGAATCATCTTCTTGCTTTCTTTATTTTCATCGATTTTTTCTTCAAACTGGACTGTCCGCGCAAGAATCTGACTCTGCTCAGCTGATAAATTGGCCTGAGCCAGGTTTAAAGCCTGCTGGACCTGGATAAGGGAATTGGACAAAACCATTTTCGTTGCAGCGTTCATGCTGGTTTCTGCATAGTAGGTAGCAGAGAGCTGTCCGTCTTTTTCCTCAACCGTCAGATAGCCTGCGATTTTCTTATCTTTTACAGCCTGCTTAGCTGCTGCTTCATCTTTGTACTGAAAGCTCAGCTGATCTTCAGCTCTTAATACTTCTCTGACAGAATCAAGCTGGGTTAGCACTGCCACCTTTTTAGAGGAGGCCATAGAGCTTCCTTGCAGATAGCCAATCCCCAAGCTCAACCCAAGAAAGAGAAAAGGAGACAAGACCATAAAGACAAAACTCCAAGACTTAACATGACGCAGGTAGGTTTCTTTGATTACGATTAACATTTGTTTCATACTTCCACCCCTGATTCTAATTTGAAAATTTCATCAATTGTCGGTGCCTGCTGGTCAAAAGTTGCCACATAGCTTCCCTGAGTCAAGCGATCAAACAATTCAGGACCAGCTGTTTCGTCATCCAAAATCAATTTCCAGATACCTTGCTTGGTCTGCGTCGCCTTGACAACATGGGGCAGAGCTTCTAATTCAGCCTGAGACAAGTCACTTGAAACGAAAAGACGAGTCTTGCCATATTGGTTGCGGACTGCCTGCACATCGCCATTGAGAACCACTTGCCCGTCACGAATCATCAAGACATCATCGCACAACTCTTCCACATTTGTCATGACATGATCCGAGAAGATAATCGTCGCTCCGCGCTTTTTCTCTTCAATAATGACTTCTTTCAGGATTTCAGTATTGACAGGATCCAGACCGCTGAAAGGCTCATCTAAAATAATCAAGTCTGGCTCATGCAGGAGCGTGATAATCAGCTGAACCTTTTGCTGGTTCCCCTTAGACAAGCTCTTGATTTTGTCGGTTAATTTTCCCTTGACCTGAAGCTTTTCCATCCATTGGGGCAGTTTTTCTTTGACAACAGCTGTCGGCACACCCTTTAGATTTGCCAGATAGCGCACTTGCTCAAAGACCGTCAGCTTGGGCATCAGGCTTCTTTCCTCAGGCAGATAGCCAATCCTGCTATAGGTCTCCTGCTCAATCGCCTGCCCCTCGAAACGAATCTCTCCACTATAGTCTAGGAAGCGCAAAATACTGTGAAAAATCGTTGTTTTCCCAGCACCGTTTTTCCCAATTAAACCAAGGATATGCCCCGGCTGGGCTTCAAAATCAATACCGAACAAGACTTGCTTTTGCCCAAAACTTTTTTCTAGTTTTTCTACATGAAGCATACGAAACCTCCTATTATGATACTAAAATTATTATACTACTTTGAAAGCAGTTTTTCATCCTTTTGTCCTAGTGAACAAAAAATTTTCCCTCTATTCTTCATGAATAAAATATGGAACTCGCTCCAACTAATACCATAAAAAAAATGAGGCTCAAAAACCTCATTCATTTAATGTATGTTATTCATCGCTCTTTATTGACCACCCAGTTGAGGAGCTTGGTCAAAAGAGTCCAGAGAACAAAGCTAATGATGATAATATAAAGCCAAGCATTTTTATCATCTGACAAAGGCAGGGGTACATTCATACCGAAGAAGCCAGTGATGACTGCTAGGACTGCCAGAAGAACCGAAATAATAGTCAAGACAGTCAAATTATCATTCAGATTGTTGTTCAGGATGTTATTGTAGGAGCCCGAAAGCTGGCTAAGAACCTGAGCAATCAAATCCGTCATTGAAACTAGCTGACGTGCCTCAATCATGGCATCTTCAAACTGCTCGGTTTCTAGTTCATCGAAGCTACGATAAACAGCATGACTCTTGATGTGCCCCAGAAGAATAGTATTTTGCTTGGATGCCGCCACCAGATAGACCATAGAAGTTTCCAAGTCGGAGAGGGCAAACAAGTGCTTTTTGGTGGTCTTTTGACGCAAAAGTCTGTTAAGCTCATCCTTGCGCTTGTCCATCTGCTCAATGACCGGATAGTAGGAATTGGAGATCAACTCTAGACTGGCAAAAAGAAACTTATAGACTGACACGGGTTCATGGTGCTCCGTGTAGGCCTTCATGATATCAACCACATAGGCATTGTCTTGATTACTGATGGTGATGAGACGATCCTGCTGCACCACGAAAGTCATCGGAATGGTCTCATAGTAGTCCTTCTCTGTCGCTAAATTCAGGACATTATAGATAAAAAGAACCGTCCCATTCTCACGATTGTAGTCCATGTGAGCCCGCTCGTTTTTATCCAGCGCATATTCGATAGTTTCAAGGTCGATATTATAATCCTGATAAATCTGTCCATTCTTTTTAACATCATCTGAGTCAATGTTGATCCAGACAGATTGGTCTTTTAGTTTTCTTTCCAGAAACATAGAACTCCTTTCTGCGATCTAGAATGATTGTCTAATAGCTCATACATAATGCCCACACTTAGCCTCATAGCCAAAGCTCCTATGTCCTGACAATAACCAAGCAAATCGATATTATTTTCTAAACATAAGTGTAAGGCAGCTAGCTAGTCCGCCAAATAGCGGCTAGCGTCCACCAATTAGGAAGTTTAGTTCCAATTGGTAGTACTGAATCACATCTTCTCTTCTAACTCTACATCTGGATACTTATCCGCAAACCAACGGAGGGCAAAGTCGTTTTCAAAGAGGAAAACTGGTTGGTCAAAGCGGTCTTTGGCCAAGATATTTCGGCTTGAAGACATACGCTCGTCTAGGTCTTCCGGCTTGATCCAACGAACTGTCTTTTTCCCCATAGGATTCATGACCACTTCCGCATTGTACTCGCCTTCCATACGGTGTTTAAAGACTTCAAACTGGAGTTGACCAACAGCGCCCAGCATGTACTCTCCTGTTTGGTAATTCTTATAAAGCTGAATGGCTCCCTCTTGCACCAATTGCTCAATCCCCTTGTGGAAGGATTTTTGTTTCATGACGTTCTTAGCAGAAACTTTCATGAAAATTTCAGGTGTAAAGGTTGGCAACGGTTCAAATTCAAACTTATTTTTTCCAACTGTCAAGGTATCTCCAACTTGATAAGTACCTGTATCGTAAACCCCGATGATATCTCCTGCTACGGCATTGGTGACATTCTCACGACTTTCCGCCATAAACTGAGTAACATTCGACAGTTTGGCAGCCTTACCAGTACGAGGCAGGTTGACACTCATGCCTCGCTCAAATTCACCCGATACGATACGGACAAAAGCGATACGGTCTCGATGACGAGGATCCATGTTGGCTTGGATTTTAAAGACGAATCCTGAGAAATCCTTATCATAAGGATCCACAATTTCACCATCTGTTTTCTTGTGTCCGTGTGGTTCTGGAGCAAATTTCAAGAAAGTTTCAAGGAAGGTCTGCACACCAAAGTTAGTAAGAGCTGAACCAAAGAAGACCGGGGTTAGCTCACCAGCTAAAATAGCTTCCTCTGAAAACTCATTCCCCGCTTCATTTAGAAGTTCGATATCATCCTTGACTTGCTCGTAGAAAGGATTGCTGGCAAAAAGCTTGTCCCCATCTTCCAGGCTAGCAAAACGCTCATCCCCTTTATAGAGCTCCAAACGTTGGTTATAAAGGTCATACAAGCCTTCAAAAGCTTTCCCCATCCCGATTGGCCAGTTCATCGGATAGCTAGCGATCCCCAAGACTTCTTCCAATTCTTGCAAGAGGTCCAGTGGCTCACGACCGTCACGGTCCAGCTTGTTCATAAAGGTAAAGACGGGAATCCCACGGTGTTTGACAACCTCAAATAATTTCTTGGTTTGGGCTTCAATACCCTTGGCAGAGTCCACGACCATGACCGCAGCATCCACCGCCATCAAGGTCCGATAGGTATCTTCAGAGAAGTCCTCGTGCCCTGGTGTGTCTAGGATATTGACACGTTTGCCGTCGTAGTCAAATTGCATAACAGATGAAGTGACCGAAATCCCACGTTGTTTCTCGATATCCATCCAGTCAGACTTAGCAAAATTTCCTGTTTTCTTACCTTTTACGGTACCAGCCTCACGAATCTCCCCCCCAAAATAGAGCAACTGCTCAGTGATGGTTGTTTTCCCCGCGTCCGGGTGGGAAATAATGGCAAAGGTGCGTCGTTTCTTAATTTCTTCTTGTAGAGTCATTTTCTTCTCTTTCTTTCATTTTAGGATAATGGTGAATGTCAGTATTTTTTTATTTTACATTGGAATATTCTAATCCTTTCAACCTACCTATTATAGCGGATTTAGCGCTTTTTTTCAATTATATAAGAAAGATAAAAATCGCCCTTGCCAGCGATTCTATTCTTTATATTTGGCTAACTTGTCTTAAAATTCGACAATGACACTGCTAAAGAGAAAATTGCAAAGATTAAGATTAAAATCAGATTTAAGAAAACCCCTGCCAACTAAACTTGGCAGGAGCTATAACATTCAATATTAAACAATTTCCAACTGTTTTTTCCAGCGTTTCTTAAATACTTCATCAAAAAGAAGCAAAGTAGCGGACAAAATAATTGACACAGCTAAATATTTTACTAAAAGATTGTGCTGACTGATAAAAGGCGGACTTTTTAGCAGACCGTAATTCCCACCCGTCACTTGATTAACACCGACAAGAAAGGCATCGAGCACAAAAGTATAGAGGACAATCGTATATTTCTTGAGCTGGGTCTTGTCGTAGTGATTCATCAGATAAATCAGGGAATTAACCAAGAGGGCATAGTGACCAATCAGGAAAGAGAAGCTGGTAATATGCGGGAAATCATAAGGATCAAAGACTGGATAACCGAGGGCGAAGACTGCCCCGCTGGCTCCTAGAAGGGCAAAATACTGCTTGCTGGGCCATTTATCTGGCAGAAAGACCACCGCAAACATGGCCAAACGGCAATGGTACAAAGGCAGACTATTTGCCAGAGGGAGCTGAAAACCCACATACCAGCTATAAAGAATTGCCAGTTGGCACAATTGAAGAATTTTCATGCTTTTGATAAAGCTAGGATTCTTATGGTATTTTATCGATGCATATATAGACAGCAAAAGCAATGCCATCATCAAAGAGTAGGCCAAAGCTGAAACAAAGGGTGGTTCAGTTTGGTTGGTAGTCAAAAAATGATGCATCCAGTTTCCTTTCTACTTTTAAAATCTGTAAGTTCAAACTCGCAGTCAGATTGAAGATCTAGGCAGAATTTTCCTAGTTGCTAGAGAAATCATTTCCTCTTCCAATCTTTATTGGGTCAATCGCTCTGCCTGTCTTTCCTTCATTTCTTTGAACAAGTAAGAAAATAGAAGCAAGGCCGTCGCTAAGACCACAGACACGATCATATAATTCCCAAGCATACCATGATCTCCTACCAGAGGTGGCTCCTTTAAGAAACCGTAGTTGCCTCCGAATGCAATATTTCCAAGCAAGATGAGGAAATCTAAGCCAAAGGTGATTTCTATGATACGGCGATAGGACAGATTAAGTCTATCATAATGCTTCATCAGGTAGATAATCGAATTGCCTAACAGGGCTAAATGACCGATGAAAAATGAAAATAGCGTGATATGCGGAAATGGATAAGGGTCCAAAATCGGATAGACAATAGCGCAAATCGGTCCAAATACTCCCAACAAGGCGAAATATTGCTTATAAGCTACTTTATCTGGCAGTAGCAAGACAGCAAACATAGCGACTCGACAATGATACAAGGGGAGACTCTCCGACAAAGGCTCCTGAATAACCAAGTACCAGCCATACAAAGAGACTAATTGCACGATTTGGGCAACTCTAAAAAAAGTCTGCACTTTCTTTCGCTCAAAAAAACGACTAGCAACATAGATGACGGACACTAGGCTCATCATGAGCAGAATATAAGCAAAAGGCGTCATCACAGGCGGTTCTGTTTTGTGACTAGTAAAAAAATCTAGTAAATTCATCTTTCAAATTTTCATCCTAATAAATATTTTTAAGGACACTGGGCTTGCTCTTCCTAGCAAAGTCCTTAATTTCTTTTCAAAAAGTTTTCAACTTCCTAGAGTAATAGCTTCTGGCCATTACAACTCTAGTCAGATTGAGCTAGATTATCTGGTCTACTGGATATAAGCATCCAATCAGCATCAACTTCAATCTAGTCTATATATTGTTCTTGCTGATTCTGATAAATATTCCAGAGAAGTTGCAGCTGCTCTTTTGTTATCCTTTTCTCGGATAGAAGAGGCAAATCCTGTGGGGCAAAGAAACTCAGCTCAGCGATTTCTAAATTTGGCTGAAAATCTCCTTCTTTCAGCTGACATTCAAACACAAGTTTGACATACTGCTTACTTTGTGGCTGGAATTTATTGCTATCAAAGACAGCCAGCAAGCGTACTACGCTAGCTTGAAATCCAGTTTCTTCCTGAATTTCTTTTACTATATTTTCTTTGGGAGATAAGCCTACTTCGCAGAAACCACCCGGCAGAGCCCATGTCTCCTCTTGCTGTCCTCGTACTAGACAAATCTTGCCCTGCTGAACGATAAAAGCTCGGACATCGACCAAAGGAGTCGCATAAAAATCTGTCGGACGGAGCAAGTCAGACAGCTCATCCGGTTCCAGATGGCTGGTCTCTCTGAGCAGCTGATTCAGATTGTCTCTGATATCCGCATAGCGTTCTCGATCAAAGTCACTGGCAGCAAAAGACAAACCTGTATCCGTTATAGCCAACAGTCGTTGCAGAATTAAAGCTGTATCACTTGTCTCCATGCTCCAAGACCTCCACTAGTTTATCCAACTTCATCGAATTACTGCCCTTGAGCAAGATTTGGTCGGATGATTGCAACCAAGTCTTAACGGTCTTGGTCAAATCTTCAAACTGATCCTTGTCAGCATTTTTGACAAAATAATGCACCCGATTTGGTGGGTAGATTTCCCGAGCATAGACGTAGAGAGCTTCCATATCCTCTCCATAGAGGAATAGATCTGTGATAATCTCTGGATTGAGGCTGGTAATCATGGCTCCGTGCATCAGCTTGGAGTCAGCACCCAGCTCTTTCATATCAGCCAAGACTGCAGCCTTGCGGCCACCCTGACTAGCTGGAATCGCTGAGAAGGTTTCAAGAATCAAGCGCATAGCTGTTGGATTCGCATTGTAGACATCAGACAGGATATCGGCTCCATTAGCCGCCTTCTTCCACTCGGTTCGATTGCGGGTCAATTCCAGCTGTGCAAAGGCCTGACGAATCGCCGACTCACTGACCCCCTCCTGCAAAGCTACGTAAGACGCAATCATAGCGTTGGTCGCATTGTATTTGCCAGTCACGGGCAAGTCAATCGCCAGCTCCAGAAAATTCGCTTCAAAGGTCAAACTATCCTTGCGCTCTTCTAGACGGGTCAAGCAAATATCTGCATCGGGACCAAAGCGAACCACTTTTTGCTGGTCTGGCAGAAAATCATTGACGATCTTATCAGCCGGAGCCAAGAGTAGACCGTCTTTCCTCATGCCATCCGCAATCTGCATCTTGCCTTTAGCAATCTCCATACGGCTTCCGAAAAATTCTAAGTGAGCTTCGCCAACCAAGGTCACAATGCCCGTTTTAGGCTTGGCAATTTCAGACAGAAGATGAATATCCCCCAAGTGATCCTGTCCCATTTCCAAAACTAGCTTTTCTGTGTCGTCCGGCATGTGGAGCACCGTGTAAGGCAGACCGATTTCATTATTATAGTTGCCTTGAGTTTTATAGGTTTTGTAGCTAGTAGCCAGTAGGTGAGCCAGCATATCCTTGGTTGTAGTCTTCCCATTGGAGCCCGTCACAGCGAGCACATCTACCCCTGTCTTTTCCAGATAGTATTGAGCCAAGGCTTGAAAGGCCGCTAGTACATCATCGACCAAGATATAAGGACCGTCTGCTACTGTATGCTCAGACAAGGTCGCTGCAGCTCCCTGAGCAAAGGCCGTCGCGATAAAGTCATGTCCGTCACGCGCCCCCTTAAGCGGGATAAAAAGATCCCCCGCCTCAATCAACCGGCTGTCAAATTCAGCCTTTCTCAAAGTCACATTTTCAAACTGACTGACATCATTTTTGGCAGCCAAGACTTCTGCTATTTCATATAAATCTAATTTCATATTTTTAACTCATTTTTCCGCTTTTTCCCAAAAAAGAAGGGATTGAGGCCAGACTAAATAGTAAATATTCAGTCTGTCATCTCAGTCCCTCTATTATATCATAATTATAAAAGATGCGCTTCTCTCTTAGCAAAGGCCTCTTCAGCTAGATTTACCAATGTCTCAATCAACTCGGAATAAGGCAGTCCCATATTTTCCCAAAGCAAGGGATACATAGACCATTGAGTAAAGCCAGGCATGGTGTTGAGCTCATTGAGGAAAATGTCCCCCTCTTCAGTGTAGAAGAAATCACAGCGAGCCAATCCCTGTCCGCCCAAGGCACGAAAGGCTGTCTCAGCATTCGTACGCATGACTGAAATAACCTCATCCGAGATTTTTACAGGAATATCCATGGTAATCTTATTGTCAATATACTTGGCTTCATAGTCGTAGAAAGCCACATCCTTGACCACTTCGCCCGGCAAGGTGCTCTTAACGTCATAATTTCCTAAGAGACCAACCTCAATCTCACGCGCATTGACTCCCTGCTCAACCAAGACACGACTGTCGTACTTGAAGGCCAAATCCAACGCCGCCCGCAGCTCCTCTTGATTATCAGACTTAGAAATACCGACACTAGAGCCCATGTTAGACGGTTTGGTAAAAATCGGATAAGTCAATTTTTCTTCGATTTCGACAATCTTTTCTTCCAGATTTTCACCCTCAATCACTGCTACATAAGGAACCTGTGGGATTCCAGCAGATTCCAGAATACGTTTGGTAGTGATTTTGTCCATGGCAACACTGGAAGACAAGATATTGCAGCCCACATAAGGAAGGCGCAGCACTTCAAGAAAGCCTTGGATAGAGCCATCCTCGCCCATAGGTCCATGAAGAACAGGAAAGACAACTGCATTTTCCTCATAAATGTCACTCGGTTTGACTTGCTGTGAAAGATCAACCGTTTCATTGGTCATGAGCTTTTCATCTGTAGCTGGTTTTTCTGTAAATTCCTGCGTTTTGATAAAATCGCCAGCTTTTGTGATGAAATAAGTCTTGACAGAAAATTTGTCATAGTTGATAGCGCGCATGACACTCTCAGCCGACAAGACTGAAACTTCTCGCTCAGCACTACGGCCACCATATAGTAAAATCAAGGTTTGTTTGACCATTATCTTATCCTAACATTTCTAGCTATAAGTTCATTTTGGGTTGCCCCATCTTCTTTTTAGACTGTTTCAGTATACCATATTTCCCCGCATTTTTGAATAGAAAAAAGACTCCCAAAGCTGTTTTTCAGCAGGAAATCTTTCTTTCATCTTACAATTCTGTCCGATTTTCAATCGCTCGGAGCAGGGTCACTTCGTCTGCGTATTCGATATCAGCGCCGACAGCCAATCCGCGGGCCAGTCGAGTCACCTTGATACCTGCAGGCTTGAGCACCCGCGAAATATACATAGAAGTTGCTTCTCCGTCAGCCGTTGCATTGGTGGCCACAATCACTTCCATCACTTGGCTGTCCATCAAGCGAGTCAGGAGACTCTTGAGATTGATATCATCTGGTCCTACACCGTTCATGGGGGAAATGAGGCCGTGGAGGACATGATAAAGTCCGTGGTATTCTTGGATATTTTCCATGGCAGACACATCACGACTATCCTCAACGATGAGGATCACAGTCTGATCGCGCGTTTGATCTGTACAGATGGCACAGGGATCATCGTCCGTCAGATTGCCACAGATAGAGCAGTAAGTCAGCTCACGCTTGGCAGCTAGTAGATTTTTGGCGAATTCATTGACATCATCGTCACTCATCCCGATGGTATAAAAGGCCAAACGAGTAGCTGTCTTGATGCCGATTCCCGGCAGTTTGGAAAAGCTATCAATCAATTTGGCGATAGGGGTTGGATAAAGCATAATGGTAATCGTTGAGCAGTAAAATCTTGATCTGATTCTACTGCCTTTCCTTTCTAATTCATAGGGTGCTGTTGATTATAAAGGTTGATAATATCACGGGTGATACTGTGGCTAACCGTTGAGGAAAGGTCGGTATTGTGCGGAAAGACCACGGCCACAGCTATTTTAGGATTATCGCTTGGTGCATAGGATACAACATTGGTATTGATAGCAGATGTACCACCGTTGACAAAGGTTTCGGCAGTCCCTGTTTTGGCACTGATAGAAACCATAGCGCCCTGCGCAATCGTCCGTCCAGTTGTAAAGCCACTCCATCCATTGACCACCTGATAGAAACCTTGTTTTATCAGAGCCATATTTCCCTCAGAAATATTGACCTGATTTAATTCTTTTGTTTCCTTCTTCTCAATCAAGTCTCCCAGTCCACCTTGGTCGTTGCTGGCGTAAATGCCTTCAACCAGATGCGGAGCTACCCGTTTGCCGTTATTGGCTACTGTCGACGCATATTGAGCCAACTGAAGTGGAGTGTAGTTATCAAACTGACCAAAAGCATCCGTAATATAATTGCTGACCGTGAAGTTTTTAGGAATATAGCCTGTTGATTCTGTCGGTAAATCAATCCCTGTTTCAGTCCCCAGACCATATTCTGCAAAAGTCGAACGGAGCTTTTTCATTGAAGCATCGACATTATGGGTTCCTAAAGCCATATTTGGGCTATACGGAGTTCCAAGCATATTTAGGGCCACCTGAACCATATAGGTATTAGACGAGTATTCCAGAGCCTCCACCGCCGTAATAGAACGTGAACCATAGGCCGTAAACCAAGAATTGATGGGAGTAGAACCCGCAAAAAGAATCGGCTGATCGACCAAGGATTGATTTCCTGAAATGGCTCCATACTGCCAACCAGCGGTTAAGGTAGCCGCCTTGACGACAGAACCTGGAACGAAAACATTGGTAATGGTACCCAGCGCATCCGCCGAGATTTCGCCTGTTTCCAGATCATGCTTGACACCAGCCAGAGCCAAGATTGATCCTGTATTGGGATCCATAGCCACGGCATAGACACCTTCTGAATAGGTTGCATTGCCCTTGGCTAGCTCCATATTAAAGGCATTTCTGAGAATATCCTCGACTCCCTGCTGGAAAGTCAGATCTACGGTTAGTTTCAAGTTGTTCCCTTTGCTTCCCTCGGAAATGGTCTCAACGCTCTCCATGTTGCCATTTTTGTCCAGCCGAATTTCTTTTTCTGCTCGTTTTCCTTGTAAAACAGACTCATACTCTTTTTCCAGATAAGAAATTCCCACTCGGTCATTCAGAGAATAGCCCTTCTTGACATAGTCATCTGCTTCCTCAGCTGGCAGACCTGTTTTTTCGGTTGAAATTTGACCAACAATCGAAGCCAACGATGTTTCCAAAACTTTCCGATTCCAGCTGGTTGAAATACTAATACCCGGAAGTTCTTTTCCGATGGACGCAATCGTAGCGACCTGCTCCGTCGTCAAATCATCTGTCTGAATCGTCCCTGTTGAAAAGTTTGGAACAGCATTCATCTGGCTAAATAGAGCGATAATCCTCTTTTCCTCATCTGTATAGCCTAGCTGGCTTGGATCAATACTCTCCACTGCTGCCTTATAGATCTTGGCTTCAGGTAAACGATTGCCATCCGTATCAAATTTTTCTTCCTTAGGTAATTTTTCAACCACTTCGCGGTAAACTTTATTATCCGCCAGATAATAGTCAACTTCTTGGCGCTCGGTCACCTTTAGGTCCGACACAGACACATACTGCAGCAGTTTTTGTGCTGTTTCACGGATTTCTTCTGCTGTCAGTTTATTGTCTCGTGTAAAGGTCACCACTTGCTTGGTTGTGTTCTCCACCAGGGGCTTGCCCGAAGCGTCATAGATTTGTCCACGAACCGAACTCGACTTAATCTTTGTTTTACTGGCCTTAGCTAATTTATCAGTATAAAATTCTTGATTGACGACCTGCATATAGCCCAGACGAGCAATCAGCACCAAAAATAAGACTCCGACTATACCAAATAGAAGGTAGAGTCGGCCTGTGATAGAATGGCTATCAAATTTTCTCTTAGACATTTCTTCTCTCATCCTCGTAAAAATCTATCTTTTATTTTACCACATTTCCCCAGCAATGAAGCATGGAAATCTAAAAGGATCGAAAAAGAATTTTTCTCCAACAATGAGAAAATCTATAATTTCTGTAGTGGGTAAAACCACTGTAGGAATTATGGACCTAAAATTATAAACGCCTTAGATCTTACCTACTCAAACGCAAAGCTAGAAGCCACTAATAACCTCATCAAGGTCATCAAACGCAATGCCTTGGGTTTTCGGAACTTTGAAAATTTCAAAAAGCGGATTTTTATCGCTCTAAACATCAAAAAAGAAAGGACGAAATTTGTCCTTTCTCGAGCTTAGCTGACTTCAACCCACTACAGTTGACAAACATACTAAGATTAGTAGTGAAGAAATCTCCGACGGAAGAGAGTACTCACTACTTTTTCTTTATGTTAAAGTAGTGGTGTCTTGTAAAGTCGTAGGGCTCTATGGCGCTAGACGTCGCTTGAAAAACTGGCAAGACACCTTGTTTTAGGTGGAGTTTGATCAAAGTATGTGGGACGCTAAACGTCGCGTATTGAAAATAAAATCACTAAAACATGGAATTATTCAAGACAAAAGAGGTAATGTCATGCGTGCAGTATTTGGAATGGATGTCAGTAAAACAAGTTCTGAGGTGGCAATTTTAGTCAACGGTGAGAAGGTTCATGGCTACACCATACTCAATGATGCCATTGGATTCAATCGCCTGTTGGGGGACTTGAAAACTGTTCATAACCCTGAGATTATATTTGAGGCTACAGGCGTCTATTCTCGGCGTCTTCAGGCCTTTCTTGAGGAATCTGGTTACGCTTATATACGGCTAGCAATTGGACAGTCTGCGAGTTCGTAAAACAGATAAAATTGACGCTGAAAAGTTGGCTAAATCTCAGCTTGTGCACAATCGTAAACCAACTTACGTGCAGGAAGAAGTTTATCAACACCTGCGTGATTTAAGCCGTTTCTATCAAAATATGACTGAAGATCTTGTTCGAGCTAAAAACCGTCTGCACAAGGTCCTACAAGTCACCTTTCCTGAATTGGAAAATCTCTTATCCACACCAACTGGAGAGCAATATTGGAACTTAGTGATGGCTTTTCCATGTAAAGAGTTTGTATTAAGCCTATCTCAAAGTGACTTGTATGAGATTATCCGTCAATCTACCTCCAAACGCATCTCTGAAAAGCGTATTGCTTACCTGACTGATAAACTGATAAAACTCGCTAAACAATCTTTTTGTGCGGTCAAGAAAACCTCTCCAATGCTTGAAGAGGTTCGCTACTATGCTCAAGAATTGCTTCGTCTTTCTGAACGCAGACAAGTTTTCTTAAACGACATGGTAGCTCTAGCTCAGCCTTTACCAGAGTATGACATCTTACGGTCAATTTCTGGCATCGCAGAAACCACAGCGACATCTATCATTGGCGAATTTGGAGATATTCGTCGCTTTCAGTCTACCAATCAAATCAACGCTTTTATTGCCATTGACCTGAGACACTATGAATCTGGAAACTTTCTAGCCAAGGAACACATCACTAAACGAGGTAATCCCTATGCCAGAAAAATCTTGTTCAAGTGCATTCACAACATCGCTTCAGCTAGTCATACCAATCCCTGCCATATCGCTGACTTTTATGAGAAATGAAAAAGACAATCAACAATAGCTTCAACTAAGCCACATACGATTGCCTCTATACATCGTCTCATTCGAACAATGTATTACCTCATTACGCATAACAAACTTTACGATTATTCTTTGACCCAAAATCGATAAGGCTGTCTATGCCGTATTATGGTAACACCTTGTTTCAAAAAATACCAGATGAGGTGTTTTTTAGCATGCCCTTTTATGGATCAAAAAGTGTTAAAAATAAGACAGTAACCTCAGAATAGCTACTGTCTTAAGAATAGCTACTGTCTTATCTCTTTTTTTACTTAAAGCCTTGATAGACTTGACAAATGGTAGAAAAGAGCCGAATTTTTCTCCAATAATAAGAAAAAGCCCTGCTAAGCAGAGCTTCATCATCAATTATTTTCCAAGGTAGTATTCAGCAACTACATTCAATTTTTCGTCGAATTCGAATACCAATGGTGGGAAGTTAGGGATTTCCACGTCCATGATTTCGTCGTCTGACAAACCTTTGATGTGTTTTACAAGGGCACGGATTGAGTTACCGTGAGCTCCTACGAATACGTTTTTACCATCTTTAAGTGCTGGAGCGATTTTATCTTCCCAGAATGGAAGGGCACGTTCCAAAGTTACTTTCAAGTTTTCAGCATCTGGGATAACTGAGTCGTCAAGTGAAGCGTAACGACGGTCAGTGTGAGCTGAGTGCTCATCATCACGATCCATGTTTGGAGGCAATACATCGTATGAACGACGCCAGATGTGAACTTGCTCATCACCAAATTGCTCAGCTGCTTCAGCTTTGTTTTTACCAGTCAAACCACCGTAG
Source organism: Streptococcus cristatus (assembly GCA_905372795.1). Classification (GTDB taxonomy): domain Bacteria; phylum Bacillota; class Bacilli; order Lactobacillales; family Streptococcaceae; genus Streptococcus; species Streptococcus cristatus_J. The sequence goes on from CAJPQE010000008.1 coordinate 18,827, forward strand.
TGACGCTCGTTCAAGCGCCATGATTTTTCAACTGGAACCCAAAGTTGGTCAGCTGCTTCAAGCGCCAAGTTCGTTGTTTTAATCGCACGTTTCAAAACTGAAGTGTAAGCTTGGTCAAATTCGATACCAGCTTCTTTGATCAATTTACCAGCGTCGATTGCTTGTTGTGTACCTTTTTCAGAAAGATCTACATCAGCCCAACCAGTGAAAAGGTTAGCTTTATTCCATTCAGACTCACCATGGCGAGCAAAAACCAATTTTACCATTAGATGGATTCTCCTTTTATTTTCCAGGGTCTACCCCGTTTATCTATTCTATTTTACAAAATTTTCTCTCAAAAATCTAGTCTCAGCGGGATATTTGTGAAATTTTCCACTTGCACAGACTTTTGAGAAAATCAATTCTCACTCAAGACTTCTAACTAGCCACTTGTTCTTGCTGGGCGCACTCTGGACAAATGCCATAAACGACCATCTGACTCTTAGTGATTTGATAACCAGTTTGCTCTGCCGCTTCCTGCTGAACGTCTGGCAAATCCAAGTCCATATCTGCAATTCGACCACATTTTTCACAAATGACATTGAGGTGCTGATGACCCATAAAATCATAATAGGTCGTCGTGTCATTTCGGACTTTGAGCTCTGAGACAAAGCCTTCATCAATCAATACTTTTAAGTTGTTATAAACAGTCGCCAAGCTCATATTGGGAAATTCAGGCAAGAGAGCTTGGTAAATCATCTCTGCACTAGGATGATCATGACTGCTGATGATAAAAGCAATCACAGCCTTTCTCGTCTCTGTGATTCGAACACCTTTCAACCTCAGATGTTCGATTACTTCCTGGTAATTCTTTTCATACCCTTCATTCATCTTCTCTATACTCCATCCACATTCATTCTAGCTTATTTCCATTATATCATGACAAACATAGATTTTCTATTAAGAATGATTGTAAATAAGGAAAAATATTAATCTGCCTAATAGACCTATTCATTTTAATTAAGTAGATTTTTGCCTCAAAGCACGATATGATAGAGATGTTAACAAATATGTAAGCGCTTAATTTTGATATATCGGTTTTATCGTAAGAAATTCTGTAACCAAACTTCTGCTATTCTATCTGCCGTGCAGAAAAGATGCCGAAGAACATTTGGATACGGCTGGTTTTCTATCACTTTTTAGAAAAAATATATAAATGAGGATATCATTATGAAAAAAACACCAAATCGCTGGTTTATTTTAGCAGCAGCTATCTTAACCAACCTTTCTTTAGGTGCTGGATACGCCTGGTCTGTTTTTCAAAAAGCGCTACTGGAAGCCAATGCTAGCCAAGGATGGGTGCAAGCTCAAACCTCTCTAGCCTTCAGTATCTCTTTTGCAATGGTGCCAATCGGCATGATTCTTTTCGGACCTAAAGTCGATTCATTAGGCCCTAAGAAATTTGTCTTTCTAGGAGGCATTCTCTTTGGTGCGGGTATGTTTGCTACAGGATTTGCAACTTCTCTTCCTGTACTCTACTTGACCTACGGGGTTGTCCTTGGTCTCGGTATAGGATCAGCCTATGGCGCTTCAACTTCTGTCGCTACCAAATGGTTCCCTGATAAAAAAGGTCTCGCGGGTGGTTTAACCGCTGCTGGCTTTGGACTTGGACCACTAATCATCGGACCACTTGCCAAAACTCTCATCGCTTCAATGGGCGTTTATTCTACATTTAAAGTTCTGGGAATTGCCCTACTTGTCGTTATCTGCTGCTCTTCTCTTGTCATGGAAAAAGCTCCAGCAGCTGCTCCAGTAGCAGGAAGTTCTGCACCGACAGGCAAAACTCACAAAGAAATGCTGCGCGAAGGCAACTTCTGGTTGCTATGGCTCATCTACATTTTAGGTGCTACTGGTGGTATGATGATTATCGGTTCAGCAGCGTCTATCTCTGACCAATATAAACTAGTTGGAGAAGCAACTCTATTCGTTATGCTGGTTTCTATTGCCAATACTTTTGGACGAATCTTCTGGGGAGCTGTATCGGACAAAATCGGCCGCTACCCTACTGTAATCGCCATGTTTGGCGCTGTTGCTGGTGGCTTGGCGCTGACCGCTCTCTTTAAAGGGGAGGGAAGCATCCTTGCAATCTTAGGCGTCATGCTTGTCGCCCTGTCCTTCGGTGGCTTCCTTGGATCTTTCCCAGGTATTACAGCCGAAAATTGGGGCGTGGCCAACGTCGGTACAAACTACGGCTGGATGTTCACAGCTTATGGTGTTGCAGCTATTGCCGGACCACAGTTGGGTGCTCGACTTGCCCAAGCAAACAAGGGAGACTATTCAATGGCCTTCTACATCGTTATTGGCATGGCACTCCTTGGTATCGTTCTACAATTATTCTATATTTCTAAATCAAAGAAAGCTTAAAACTATTACTAACTCTGGGGTAATCCAGAGTTTTTCTTTGACAAAGAAACTATTAGCCAGCAAAAATTGAAAAGAGCTCTCCTGACTAGCATAAAAGCCGAGATAAACTCGGCTTTTATGTTTAACGAAACGATTCTAGATCAACGGTCAGCACTTTGCTATCTCGGACAACCTGCTGCCCTGCAATATAGACATCCTGAACATCGCTGCCTTTGACTGCGTACACTAGGTGCGACAGCATATTTTCCAAAGGATAGAGATGAAGTCGTCCCTTAGGCTGAATGACAATGAAATCGGCTTGCTTGCCCGCTTCCAGACTGCCGATTTTCTTCTCTAAGCCCAGAGCTTTGGCTCCTTCAATGGTCAAAGCTTTCAAGGCCTGCTCAATCGTAAACTGGGTCGCATCGCCTGCCCGCATCTTCTGAAGGAGAGCAGCCGTCCGACCTTCTTCAAACATGTCCAGATTATTATTGGAAGCGACAGAGTCCGTCGCTAAGCCAACGGTCACCCCAGCGGCTAGTAAGTCTGTCACTGGAGCTACACCAGAAGCCAGCTTGAGGTTACTGATAGGATTGTGGGCGATGCTGACTGGAGAAGCCGTCAAATCTGCAATCTCTGACGGATTTAGTTCAACTCCGTGAGCAAAAATGGCTGACTGCTCCAAGTAGCCCAATTCTTTTAAGAAAGCCAGAGGTCTTTTACCATAGCGCTTCAGGATGATTTTATTTTCATCCTGTGTCTCAGCCACATGGATATGAAGCTTCAAATCCAGCTCACGCGCTAGCTCAAGACTGCCCTTGAGTAGATCTTCGTCACAGGCATAGGGCGAATGCGGCGCCACCATGACCTGAAAATCTTCATCTTCATAAGCGAGGATTTCCTCAATAATGGCCCGAGTACGTGCCAGAGTCTCTGCTGCCGTTTCAGCTGCTGAGCTAAAGAGGGTTGGTGAGAAATAGCAGCGCATACCTGACTGCCGCACAGCCTGATAAATCCGGTCAATCTCCACTCCCTGAGGATTATACATGTCGTTAAAAGTCGTTGTTCCCGACTGGAGCATTTCAGCTAGAGCCAGCTGGACAGCTTTGGTTGTTAGATCCGCCGTAAACTGACTTTCTGCTGGCCAAATATAGTCCTCTAGCCATTCGTGCAGATTGCTGTCGTCACGAATCCCACGCAGCAAGGTCATGGCTGAGTGCGTATGGCAGTTGACCAGCCCCGGCATGATCCAAGCCCCCTCATAATCTACTAGCTCGCTGCATTGTTCTAACCAAGCCTTGTCATGGGGACCACAGTAGGCAATGCGTTCATCTTCCACGACCAGCAGCCCTTCCCGATAAACATGAAATTCACTGTCACAGGTCACCAGGTTGACATTAGTATAAGTTTTCATCCTTGCTCCTTCCCATTTCTTTTTAGCTATTATAGCAAGCCTAGTAAACTAGCGCAAGAACTTTCAAAAATTATTTAAAATAAAGATAATCAGGATTGGGAGTCATATAATATAACTCTCCTTTAGAGAAAATCAGATTAATTTTATGTTGCTTGTAGCTATATAAAATATAATCACTCTCCAACTGATAATCTTGGTTCAAGCTAGCTGCCTGAGCAATATCCGCCGCTGTTACATAGAAAGCCTTTGCCTGCTCTTCTGTCACACGCTGACCTCGATAGAGCTCTTTTATATTTTCTAACTCCTGAGCTTTAAAAGTGTCCTTAATATAATTCGGATCCTTTATGACGGCCTCTGGCTCGCCAAGAACCTTTTTGACTTGCTCCTCCGTATAGCCTTTGAAATCAGGCGTTTGAGCACTAAATCCTCCTTCAAAAGAGCGATAAGAGACCTTGCCATCGCCTGTTGCGTAAATTTTGTCTTTATTGGCAGACTGTGCATCTTGAGGCAAGCCATCCGTCACTTCATCTGGCGAACTTGTAGCCTTACTCTCAGAAGCTGGAGCACTAGATGATGAGGTCTGGCTGCTCTTTGATCTTTCTTGCTGACTGGAGCCTGTAGCCTTCGTCGATTCTGACTTCTTTGGTATTTTCACCTTTTGGACAGAAGAGGCTTCAGACCTAGGAACCCTTTTCCTTGGATAATAGCAAGCTGTCAAAGTCATGACAGCTGCAAGCATGGTTAAAAAGCTGATTATTTTTTTAAAATACATAGTTACCCCCATTTCTTAGCTACATTATATCATATTTTAAATTGATCAGGAGGAGCATCCTGATTTTTGCCGCCTTCTCTAACAAACAAATACTATGTCTTCTAGAAAGTTCAGATGATTAATGTTATTCCAAAACATAAGAAAAAGCCTACTGCACAAGCTAGGGAGCTGATACAATAAGCTTTTGATTTTTGTTTTATTTTACAGCGTCTTTAAGAGCTTTACCTGCTTTGAAAGCTGGAACTTTAGAAGCTGCGATTGTGATTTCTTTACCAGTTTGTGGGTTGCGACCTTTACGTGCTGCACGCTCACGAACTTCAAAGTTACCAAAACCGATCAATTGAACTTTTTCACCTTTTGAAAGGTATTCTGTAACTGCTGCAAATACAGCGTCAACTGCTGCTGCTGAATCTTTTTTAGTCAATTCTGTAGCTTCTGCCACTTTTGCGATCAAATCTTGTTTGTTAGCCATTTAACAAATCCTCCAATTTTTTTCTGGGTTAATAACCCTAACAGATATTATCATATCTAAAAAAAGCGTCTAGGTCAAGTCTTAAGCAGACATTTTACAAATAATTTACTCTATTTATAGCGAACTAGAACGGCCCATGCATTTTCTCCAGTGTGAGTTTGGATGATCGAACCTGTTTCTAAGACAGGGATTGGTTTTTCAACAAACTCTTGTAACTCTTCCTTCATTTGATTGGCAAATTCTGGTCCACCCGCATAGGAAATTCCGATTTCTTCAATTTCCTTTTCTTTCAGAGACTCTTTCAAATCATCCAGCCATTTCTTAAAGGTTTTAGCGCCCCGGCCTTTGACAATAGGAGTCAAGGTATGATTTGTCATCTGCATGACGACACGAATATTTAAAAGCGAGCTAATCAGACCAGTCACACGGCCGATACGACCACCTTTGACCAAATTTTCTAAGGTTGATACGCCGATGTATAGCTCCGTCTTGGCTTTGACTTCCTCAAGTTTTTCTAAAATCTCCTCCAAAGTCGCTCCGGCTTTTGCCATTTTAGCAGCCTCAACGACTTGGAACTTCATCGCTTGGTCCGTGAAAGAACTATCGACAACCGTTACATCAGCCTTAGCCAAGGTAGCACCCTGACGAGCTGCCTCTACAGTGCCAGATAAAGCATGAGACATGTGAATCGAGATAATTTGGACATCTTCCGCTGACAAATCTTCGAAAACCTCAGCAAATACTCCAACTGGTGGCTGGCTAGTCTTAGGTAGATTTTTACTAGACTTCATCAACCGAAGGAATTCTCCCTCTTTCAAATTTGCATCCGAGTAGACTACACCGTCAATCATGACTGTCAAAGGAACTATTGTAATATTCAAATCTTTTGCTAGTTCAGGCTCAATCGTAATCGAAGAGTCTGTCACAACTTTAATTTTTGTCATATTTTCCCTACTTTTATCCTGTTATTGAGTCTATTATACCAAAAAATCCTAAGTTTTTGTGAATCAATCTTAGCTTAATCCATAAATCTTAGAAAAATAAGAGCCTTCTAAGTCAGACACTACTTAGAAGACTCTTAATGATTTGATTGAGGCACTAGCCAAAGCTTACACAAAGAGATGCTCTTTTAAGCCTCATCATCCTTGCGCTTGTGACCAAGAATCATGAATCCTAGACCCGCAAGAAGAGCACTTGTTGTCGCTCCCGCAATTGAAACTGGAGCAGTGCTACCTGTATTTGGTAAGGTCGCTTGTTTAGTCTTATCTCCTGCAGGAGTTGGAACAGCTGGCTTAGCATTTGGAACAGGTTTGCTTTCAGGCTTCTTCGCCAACTGATCCGTTTGAACTTTAGCTGCTAAATCAGTCTCTTGAACCTGCTTCACTTCTGGAGTCACTGGTGGAACCGGACTTGGCTGTGGTTGTGGTTGCGGTTGTGGCGCTGGTTCCGGTTGTGGTTGAGGTTCTGGTTTCGGCTGCGGTGCTGGTTCCGGTTGTGGTTGAGGACTAGGAACTTGCTTCGCTTCAAAGGCCCATTTACCTACGAAAGTCAAACTTGTTCCCTCTTCCACTTTTTCGTAGCCCACGAATTTCCAAGTACCATTTACAACAGAAACTTCTACAGGCATCGGTGCTTCTGGAACAAAAGCAATCGCTGCAGAAGAACTTGTAGTATATGTTCCACTTTGTGGAAGCAAGCTCAATACTTCTGTTGGCAAGTTGTTGTCTGCTGTCGCACTTTCAAAGCGGTAAGTCACTTTATAGGTTTCAGTTACCGGTGCAGGCAAAACATTAACTGGTACAGGAACTTCAGTAGAAGAACCATCCGGATAATCAACACGCACTGTACCGCTATAAGTACCTGGTTTTGTAGTATCTATTTGACCCGTAGGTGTGATATCAACTACCTTAGTGCCAGCTGGAAGGCTTGACAAGTTCGTCACATTATCGATCAAGTTTGGTTTGTCTCCAACCTTGATAGTTTCTTCCGTTACCTGAGGCGTATAAGTTTCAGCATTTTTCGGATTTGCCTTGAATTCCCACTTACCTACAAACCCTACATTAGCCTTGTTGACAACGGCGCTAGTTGCGTCATAGCCCTTGAAGGTCCAGGTGCCATCGTTCACAGTATCTGTGTAAGTCGTTTGGGATGGTTGTTGAGCTGAAACAGAAGCACCATTCACATAAGTTGCACTGTCGCTTGGAGTCAATGCTGCGATGGCTGCCGGAAGAGCTTTATCTGCTGTCTCGCTCTCGAAGCGATAAGTAGCTTGGTACTTATTGGCTTCAAAGGCCCACTTACCTACGAAAGCTACATCGGACTTGTTCACGACTGCATTGGCTGCATCGTAACCCTTGAAGGTCCAAGTACCATCGTTCACTGCGTCTGTGTAAGTAGTTTGGGATGGTTGTTGAGCTGAAACAGAGGCACCATTCACATATGTTGCACTGTCGCTTGGAGTCAAGGATGTGATAGCCGCTGGAAGAGCTTGACCTGCTGTGGCGCTCTCGAAGCGATAAGTGGCTTGGTACTTATTGGCTTCAAAGGCCCACTTACCGACGAAAGCTACATCGGACTTGTTCACGACTGCATTAGCTGCGTCATAACCCTTGAAGGTCCAGGTGCCGTCGTTCACAGTATCGGCGTAAGTGGTTTGGGATGGTTGTTGAGCGGAAACAGAGGCACCATTCACATAAGTTGCACTGTCGCTTGGAGTCAATGCGGCGATGGCTGCTGGAAGTTGCTTACCTGCTGTGGCGCTCTCGAAGC
>CAJPQE010000009.1:0-25801 GCA_905372795.1 Streptococcus cristatus
CACTGTCGCTTGGAGTCAATGCTGCGATGGCTGCTGGAAGTTGTTTACCTGCTGTCTCGCTCTCGAAGCGGTAAGTAGCTTGATACTTCTTGGCTTCAAAGGTCCATTTACCTACAAATTCAACATTAGCCTTGTTAACAACGGCACTAGCTGCGTCGTAGCCCTTGAAGGTCCATGTGCCGTCGTTCACAGTATCTGTGTAAGTCGTTTGGGATGGTTGTTGAGCTGAAACAGAGGCGCCATTCACATAAGTTGCACTGTCGCTTGGAGTCAATGCTGCGATCGCTGCTGGAAGTGCTTGACCTGCCGTCTCACTCTCGAAGCGGTAACTTGCTTGGTACTTATTAGCTTCAAAGGCCCATTTCCCTACAAACTCAACATCGGACTTGTTGACAACGGCGCTAGATGCGTCATAGCCCTTGAAGGTCCATGTGCCATCATTCACTGGGTCTGTGTAGGTGGTTTGAGATGGTTGTTGAGCGGAAACAGTATTGCCATTTTCATAACTTGCACTGTCGCTTGGAAGCAACGTTGCGATACCTGCTGGAAGTTGCTTACCTGCTGTTGCGCTTGCAAAGCTGTAAGTAGCCTGGTACTTGTTGGCTTCAAAGGCCCACTTACCTATAAACTCTACATTATCCTTGTTGACAACGGCGCTAGCTGCATCATAGCCCTTGAAGGTCCATGTGCCGTCATTCACACTATCTGTGTAAGTGGTTTGAGATGGTTGTTGAGCGGAAACAGTATTACCATTTTCATAACTTGCACTGTCGCTTGGAAGCAGCGTGGCGATACCTGCTGGAAGTTGCTTACCTGCCGTTGCGCTTGCGAAGCTGTAAGTAGCTTGATACTTGTTGGCTTCAAAGGTCCACTTACCTACAAACTCTACATCGGCCTTGTTCACGACTGCACTAGCTGCGTCGTAGCCCTTGAAGGTCCATGTGCCGTCGTTCACACTATCTGTGTAAGTGCTTTCCGCTGGTTGCTTAGCTGAAACAGAGGTACCATTCACATATTTCGCACTGTCGCTTGGGGTCAATGCGGCGATGGCTGCTGGAAGAGCCTTACCTGCTGTCTCGCTCTCAAAGCGATAAGTAGCTTGATACTTCTTAGCTTCAAACTTCCACTTACCTGTGAAAGTCAAATCAGCTTTTTTCACAAACTTACTTTTGGCATCGTAACCAACGAAAGTCCAGTTACCATCATTCACATCATCTTTGTAAGTCTTTGTTGTCGGCTCTTCTGGTACAACTTTTTGCGTGTTATAATAGCTTGAGCTGTCTTTTGGTGCTTTCTTCTGGATAAATTCAGGCAAATCAACACCAGCCGTAATGCTTACAAAAGTATAGCTTACATGATGCGGTCTAGGCGTTACTTCCCAGATACCTGTGAATGTCACGCGCTTGCCATTATAGGTCGCATTCTTCTGATCGTAACCTTTGAAGGTCCAGACATAGTCTTTTTCTTCTTCAGCTACTGATTCTTTAGCAGGTTGTTTGGCTACAATGGTGTCTCCAACCTTATAAGAAGCCTCATCATTTGGAAGCATTTCCAAAATACTTTGTGGCAATGGAACACGTGCGTCAGAAGATTTGAATACATATTCTGGATTTGGAGTAGGCACCCAGCTTCCAAGGAAAGTCTGTCTGCCTTTTGCTACAACGATTTTTTCTTTATCGTATCCTGCAAATGTCCAAGTTACCTTGTTTGCTGTGTCAACATAAGTCGTTTCACTTGGTTGCTCAGCGTCTACTTCTGTAAGGAACAGACCGCCCATCTTATAATCAATTGGGTTTTTCGGAGTCAACTTGGTGATATGATCTGGTAATACGAAATCAGGATTAGTTGATTGGAACTGATAGTCTATACCATTTGGCGTAAAGGTCCAAGCTCCTGTGATGGTCTTCACTTTCGTACCTGCAATAGCTTTTCCGTATTTATCTGCATCAAAACCATGGAAGGTCCATGTACCTGTCGGAACAGTTACTGTAGATGTGTCAAGCTTGCTTGCATCTTTGTAATCGTCAGCTCGTCCAACGAAATCAGTGCCAGCTGGAAGCATATCGCGAATCTTATTTGGAAGAGGATAAGCAGGAGTCGAGTTAGTAAATTTATACTCTACCCTATAGATCGTATCAGACTGATTGGTAGGAACCAAAATCCATTTCCCTCTAAAGATAACGTCTCCTGCCTCGACTGTTTTCACACGTGGAGAAATAGTCGTATTATCATCTTCATAGTAGTCATCAAAGGCCCAAGTCCCTCGGCCATCAGGATCCTCAAATCTTGTTTTAGATGGCATTTTAACGCGAGCTTTTTCACCCTTGACAAATTCTCTTTCGTAAGTGATTAGATTATACAAAGTTGATGGCGGATAGATCGTTTGACCAGAATCATCTTTTGAATCTGTATAGAAGTCATAGTAAACACTATGCTTGGTCGGTAAAAATTTCCAATGAACCGTGTAGGTAGAATCCTCATCGTCAGCTGGCTTCTCAACTTCCTCCTTTTGCTGAGGAATCTGCTGAGCAACCCATGTACCATCATTTTCATTATCGACGTATGAACTGAGATATTGAATTTCATTAAAGACATTGGCAGAATAATCTGATGGAGAAGTCGTGATAGGAGCAGGGATTTGGGCCTTCAAATCATCAGGAATGGTCTTCCCTGGAGTATCACTGACAAAATTAAAGGAAACAACCTTATCGCGGTGTGGAGTGAAGGACCAGCTACCTGTAAAGAGGACGCCAGCTTTATTGACTACCTTTTCATCCTTGTCATAGCCTTCAAATTTCCAAGTACCTTTATTCTCAAAGTCCATGTAAGTCGTCTTCTCAGGTTTTTTTGCCTGAACAGTAGCACCATCAACATATGTCTCTGTGCTGATTGGCGGGAAGGTTCTGAGTCCATCTGGTAGAGCTAGGCTAGGGTCTTTGCTGACATACTCATAGTTTTCTGGGTACTTTTTCTCTTCAAATGTCCAAGTACCTGTGAACTTGAGATTCCATCCATCGTGCTCCCAGTCGCTCACTGGTTTTTTAGTAAAATCGTAGCCTTTAAAGTGCCAAGTCCCCTTCTTGTCCTTATCTTCATAGGTTTCTTGAATTGGTCTAACAGACTGAACTATATCCTTGCCTTTCGGGTATTTCTTTCTATCTGCATACGCCCACTCATCAATATAAACAGGCTTCAGATTATTAATCTCAGCAGGTAGTTCTTTGCCAGCCGTTCCACTGACAAACTCATAAGTCGGTTTCCGAGGAACTGGTGTAAATTTAAACATCAATGGTATTGTAACTTTTGGTATTTCCCCATATGTAGCCGCCCGCTCTAGTTCACGACTGAAGGTTAAATCTACTACATCTTCCTCAAAGGTCCAATTTCCTTCATTTTCCGCATCATAAAAGGGTTTGTAGACACCTTGAACTTCATCGTAGCGAAGCAAGGCTGCTCGCGTATCCAGTATATCTTTAGGTAAATACTCATCACGTTTATCAAACTGATTGAGAGAAAGCTTGTAATCGTATAGCTTACTTTCTAGATCTTTTATCTCCTTAGGAAGAGGTAATTTATATTCGTCACGTGAGGTCTTAGGACTACTTGGTAAATGATAAAAATTCTCAAAATCGTGCTGGTTCATAGGCTTGTAGGATACAGTGACATCCTCAAAGTATTTCCAAGTTCCTACGAACTCTACATCGCCATTGTTTGCCACTTTACTTGGAGCATCAAAGCCAGTCAAAGCCCAATAGCCTTTTCGGTTAGGATATTCTTCTGAAGTATAAAAAACATAGTGAAATTCTTGTGCTTTTACTACTTCACCCTCAGCAAATCTTCTTTTATCTTCTGGGCTCCAATTTGCAACATAAGATGGCGGAGTTTTCCCAGGTGATCCATTAACCGATCTATAGGTAGCCTTGTATGGTGTTGGTGTATATTCCCACTTACCTGTGAAGAAAACATCATCTTTGCCAATCACCTGACTATCATGGTCATAGCCCTTAAAGGTCCATCTACCACTTCCATCATACTCTACATAAGTTGTTTCAGTTGGCTGGATGGCCTTTACTTTATCGCCCTTTTTGTAGATTTTTGTGTCTTCTGGCTTCAAGTAGTTCAGAGTAAGCGGAGTTGTTTTTCCTGGTGTAGCACTTTCAAACTCATAAAGTGCTGAGCGAGGAGTTTTATCCTGATCTGGAATGAATTTTGGATTTTTATCACGAAGACCAGAATTGACAAAGTTCACGAGATTGCGATAAACCTTATCAATTTCTTCTTGCTTTGTTGCAGTTTGAAGCACACCATCAGCAGCCGTCATTACGCCATTCAAGATTTCTAGACTATCGTCTGTCTTACTTGAAAAGTCCTTGCTGCGCAAGTTTTTGAGGTAGTTCTCTAAAGTGCTCTTGTTTAGACTAGCATTTGCTGAAGCAGGTTGAGCAGTGGCTGCAGCTGGCTGGCTAGCTCCTGTAACTGCCTGAGCATTTTTAAAAGTAGTCGAATCTGTCGCTTGACTTGCCGCTGTCTCAGCAGGCGTAGCAGATTTCAATGAACCTTGATTATCCCCTTGCGTTTCTGTCTGTGCTAGCGCAGGAGCTGTTGTTGAGACAGCCTCTTTACTTTCTACTTGCACAGGTGCAGAAGGCGTTACTGAGACAGTCTCTTGAGTTTCTGTTTTCGCTGGTTCAGAAGTTCCCACCGAGACTTGATTTTCTGACTTATTTTCCGCTTGAGCTGTAGCCACAAGCTCATCTGCATGGGCAACTTGACCCGCTCCAATCGCTGCGGGTGCAAACAAAAATCCAATCGCAAGTGATACAGTAGCAACTGATAATTTGCGGATTGAATACTTTATCTTTCTATCCTGAAAAAACATCTTTTCCTCCTTTTAGCTTTTTCGATAACTATTATAGCATAAAGAAGAGGAATTGCATATATTTTGAATTATTATTTAAGGGTTTATGATTACTTATAGGATAGGAAATTTAACCTATATAACTATATGCATTGGCCTATTTTTTTCAGCAAAAATTATCTCATCCAAACAAAAAAATTGAAAAAGATAGCTAGGCTACGCTTCTTCAATCTTTTTGATTTCTTTCTATTGGCAGGGAATATTCGAGACGCTAGTAAGTTACACTATTTGGGCATTTGTAGACAGCTTCTTAGTCCTCCGCCGCAAAACCATCATTTTTGATGGCATACTGCTCTATGATGCCATTATGGCCAAAGAGAACTCCGTGGAGGACTCCGCCATAAACAGCGCCGCCATCCATACCAATCTTGCCATCCTCAGTCATCCAGAGCTGGTCAGTTCCCGGCGCTTCATGCAAGAGATAAAATGTCGGTGTATGACCAAAGACAATCGTTTTGCCAGTCTGATTGCCGCCTTCATGAAATGGCGCGCGAATCCAAACTTTTTGATAATCACTGGTCTCTCGCCAGTCTTTCAGCTCCAAATCTAGACCAGCATGGACAAAAATGTACTGCTCTGTCTCCAATAGGAAAGGCATCTGACGAATAAAGTCGACTAAATCTGCTACCGCCGCCTTGACACTTTCCGCGTCTGCCACTCCATCTACAGGAGCATTGAGAGGTCGACCTAAAAGCGAATTGATCGTCGTATCTCCGCCATTGCGTCGGTAATGGTCATAAGATTTTTCAGGATTGTCCAGCCAAGTCAGAAACATATACTCATGATTGCCAGACAGACAAACAGCTCCTTCTTGGTCCACTAAGTCCTTGACCCGCTCCAAAACTGCTCGGCTGTCCTCGCCACGATCGATCAAGTCGCCTAGAAAGACTAGTTGGCTGCGACCGTCCCAGTGCTGGAGTAATTCATCAAGCATACCAGCCTTGCCATGGACATCACCGATTACAAAATATTCTGTCATAGTCGTCACTTTCCAAAGGAGACCGAAACACTAGTGTCTCAGCCTCGCTTGTTTATTTTTTTAATAATTCTCTGGCTTGCGTCAAAGCAGCCTCTGTCACATCTTCACCAGCCAGCATCTTAGCGACTTCCTGAACACGCTCGTCAGCCGTCAGCAGGCGAACCGTTGAAACGGTCGAATTCTCATCCGAAATCTTCTCAATAAAGAACTGATAATCGGCAATCGCAATGACCTGCGGCAGATGGGAAATTGCCAAGACTTGGCCGTTGGAGCCAATCTTATGAATCTTCTGAGCAATAGCCTGGGCCACTCGGCCAGAAACGCCCGTATCCACTTCGTCAAAGACAATGCTGGTCTTGCCTTCCTTACGAGAAAAGGCCGATTTGATCGCCAACATGAGACGGGAGAGCTCGCCGCCAGAGGCAACCTTCACCAAAGGTTTAAAATCCTCGCCCGGATTGGCTGAGATGTAAAATTCTACTTGTTCATTGCCTTCACGGTTGAACTTGCCCTTACTGAACTGCACTTTAAAACGCGCCTTTTCCATGTAGAGGTCCTGCAGCTCTTGCTTGATTTCTGCTTCCAGCTGGGCTGCTAGGCCATGACGAGCCTGACTCAGCTCCTGGGCCAGCTCTACCAGCTCTCTCTCCAAGGCCTTCAGCTCTCGGTCCATATCCTCTGAGGACAAGTTACTTCCAGTTAAAAGGCTGTATTCTTTGGAAATCTGAGCAAAGTATTCCAGCACATCATCTACTTGGCCACCGTATTTACGTGTGATGCTGTTAATCAAGTCTAGGCGACTCTCCACCTGCAGCAAACGATCTCCGTCAAAATCCAGTCCATCCAAAATATCCTCTAGGCGCTTGCTGACATCCTCTAAGACATAATAAGTCTCCGACAAACTGCCTGAAAGCTCCTTGTAGGCTGGATCGTAATCCTCGATAGACTCAAGGTCGTTCATAGCTGAACGGACATTTCCCAGACTGGAAAAGTCTTCATTATCCAGCATGGTATAGGCGTTCGTTAGCGTATCGGCAATGAGCTTGTGGTTGAGCAAACGATCTCGCTCCTGGTGCAGGGCAGTATCTTCACCGCTTTTGAGGGCAGCACTCTCGATCTCCGCCATCTGAAACTCCAGCATCTCAATTCTGGCCTTATGCTCCTGCTGATTTTTCTGCAAAGTCAGGACTTGCTTGCGCAGGCTTCGATAGCGGTCAAAGGTTTCCTGATAGCGGCCTTTGAGATGCAAAAAGTCTGCTGAGCCAAACTCATCTAGCATGGCAATATGAAGCTGGGGTCTCATCAGCTCTTCCTGATCATGCTGACCATGGATATCCACCAAGTGCTGGCCGACAGCCTTTAGAACAGATAAATTAACCATCTGGCCATTGATACGGCTGACACTGCGGCCATTTTGCAGAATTTCCCGACGGATAATCAGCTCATCGGTCAGCTCCCAGCCCTGCTCCTCAAAAATCTCTCGCAAAGCTCTGCTATTTTCCAGCGAAAAAAGTCCTTCTATCTCAGCTTTGGGCGCTCCATGACGAATCACATCCGTCGTAGCACGGCTGCCCAGCATCATGTTCATGGCGTCAATAATAATAGACTTGCCGGCTCCGGTTTCCCCGGTCAAAACCGTCATACCTTGCTCAAAATTAAGGGAAATCTCCTCAATAATGGCAAAATTTTTAATCGAAATTTCTAATAACATAGACTTTCCTACCAATTATTGATTTCAGCCGTGACTTTTTGGGCTGCACTTTCACTCACTGCAACAACTAAGATACTGTCATTATCCGCAATGATGCTGAAGATTTCCTCAGAAAATTCTTTACTCAGGTGGCGTTTGACCACCGCTGCACTCCCTGGCACCAGATTGAGATTGAGCATATTTCCTAGATTCTGACAGGCCAAAATATTATTTTCAGCCAACTTCAGACTATTGGTCGCTGTTTTGGGAAGCTCATAGATATAGGTATTATCTTTTAAAGGGATTTTTACAATCCCTAGCTCCTTAATATCTCGTGAAACCGTTGCCTGTGTCGCTGTAATACCAGACTCCCTGAGATGTTCTACAATTTCCTCTTGGGTACCAATCTCAAATTCGCTGACAAATCGTCTGATTTTCTCTAATCTATCCTTCTTCTTCATCTTTAAATTCCTTGTGAGCTGCCTCTACGACAGCAACTAAGTCTTTCTCCAGCTCATTTTTTGGCTGCTCGCTTTTCTCCAGAAAGGCTAGGAACTCAACATTGCCATGCCCGCCTTGAATTGGAGAAAAATCCAAACCTTTAACTAAAAAACCTGCTTCCAGCATAAAAGCTGTCACAGTTTCCAGCACCGCCAAATGAACTTTCTTGTCCTTGATAATCCCCTTCTTGCCAATCTGCTCGCGGCCAGCCTCGAACTGAGGCTTAATCAAGGCCACGACCTGACCGCTCTCTTCTAAAATCTGATAGAGGGCCGGCAAAATCAAGCTAAGCGAGATAAAACTAACATCAATACTGGCAAAGCTGGGCCGAAAGTCAAAATCAGCTGGCTCGGCATAGCGAAAATTGAACTGCTCCATGCTGACAACCCGCTCATCTTGGCGGAGTTTCCAGGCTAACTGGTTAGTCCCGACATCAACAGCATAGACCAGCTTAGCTCCATTCTGCAACATAACATCGGTAAATCCTCCAGTTGAAGCACCGATATCCAAGGCCACTCGGTCTGCCACCGAAAGGCCAAAGACTTGCAAAGCCTTTTCTAATTTCAGGCCGCCCCGACTGACATACTTGAGCTTTTCTCCCTTGAGCTTGAGCTCTGTTGCATCATCGATTTTTTCACCCGGCTTATCAAAGCGCTCTCCATTCGCAAGTGACACGACCAGACCAGCCATCACTCCACGCTTGGCCTGCTCTCGGGTCTCAAAGAGCCCTTGTCGATAGGCCAGTACATCCACTCTTTCCTTAGCCATCCAGTCTCAAACTTTCTATTATTTTTTGAATTTCTTCCGCTGAAAAATCACTTTCTTTTTCTAGTTGCTCCAGCAGGCTTTTTGCTTGTTCCAGCGTTTCATCGAAAAAGTCTCTGGCTCCATCTAAGCCTAGCAAGGCTGGATAAGTTGATTTCTCAGCCGCCAGATCCTTCTGCGGTGTCTTACCGATCTGCTCAAAACTAGCCGTCACATCTAAAATATCATCCCGCACCTGAAAAGCAAAACCCAAGAGCTCTCCCGCCTGACGAAGCTTCCCTAGAACTGATTGACCAGTCTGAGCAATGATCCCAGCCGCTACAAAAGGATAGGCCAAGAGCTTACCTGTCTTATTGGCATGGATGGTCTGGAGCTGGTCCATGGTCAACTTGCGGCCTTCTCCCTGCATATCCAAAACCTGCCCAGCCACCATACCAAAGGAACCAGCCGCCAAAGACAGCTCTGCTATCAGATCCACCTTGACCTGACTAGGGAGCTCTACCATTGCCACTAAACCATAAGGATCCAAAAAGAGAGAATCTCCCGCCAAAATGGCCATATCCTCCCCAAATTTCTTGTGGCTGGTCAGACGGCCTCGGCGGTAGTCATCATTATCCATAGCTGGCAAATCATCATGGATCAGGCTGCCAGTGTGAATCATCTCCAGAGCTGCTGCCACCTGAAAGTGAGCGGGAGTTAATTCTAGACCAAATCCCTCCAGCAACTCCAAAAGCAAGAGAGGGCGGATCCGCTTGCCACCAGCCTCGACAGAATAGAGAATGGTCTCAGTCAAATCCGCTGACACTTCCTTGCTCTGATAAAATTCTTGAATCGTCAGGCCAATTTGCCTGATTTTATGCTCTCTTGTCATTCCATATCCGTTTCCGTGCCATCCGCCTGCATGACCTTGACCAAGGTCTTCTCTGCCTGATCCAGCGTCTTTTGCAAGTCTTTAGACAGCTGCATGCCCTTCTGGAATTCAGCGATGGCCTCTTCCAAGGCTACATCCCCATTTTCCAACTTCTGGACAATGGCTTCCAAATCAGCTAAGTTTTCTTCAAATTTCTTGTCTTTTGACATCTTTTACCTCAACTTGGACTTGACCATCCCGCATGAGAATGGTCAACTGGTCCTTCTTCTTGATATCCTGACTGGACTCGATTACTGTTTCATTTTTTTGGATAATAGCATAGCCCCGCGCTACAATGCGACTGGTATCCAGCATGAGTAGCGCATCTGACAGCCGTTTGGCTTCAGCCACCTTATGGTCATAAATCACTGCCATATTGCTACGCAACAAGCGCTCTTGCTGGTGAACCTGCTCCTGATAGCTCTGCACCTGCCGCAGAGGTGACAGAGATTCCAAGCGATGCTGGAGAATCTTGACCTGCTGGACTTCTTCACTATAATATTCGCGAATTTTTTGCTTTAATCGTAGATTGAGCTGGTCTAACTTTTGCAGATAGCCATCATAAAGTCGCTCTGGCTGCCGAAAAATAACAGAGGAAGCCAGCTTGTGCAAACGTTCCCGCTGGTAGGAAAGACGGTTGGAGGCCGCATTGGACAGACGATTTTGCTGCTGGCTCAAATGCCCCAGAAGATCCAGCTTGGTGACTGGCGTCGCCAATTCCGCTGCTGCTGTGGGGGTTGCTGCTCGTCGGTCTGCCACAAAGTCAGCCAGAGTCGTGTCCGTTTCATGCCCCACACTGGAAATAATCGGAATCTGAGACTCAAATATGGCTCGCACGACGATTTCCTCATTGAAAGCCCAAAGATCCTCGATGGATCCGCCACCTCGGCCAATAATCAAAACATCCAAATCTTCTCGCTCATTGGCTCGACGGATATTAGCCGCCACCTCGGCGGCAGCTCCTTCGCCCTGCACCTTGGTTGGATAGAGTAGAATGTCCACACCGGGAAAACGGCGGCTGACTGTCGTGATAATATCTCGGATGACAGCTCCACTAGGACTGGTCACCACCCCAATTTTCTTAGGAAACTGAGGCAAGGCTTGTTTAAATTTATCTTGGAAAAGTCCTTCTTCTCCCAGTTTTTTCTTGAGCTGCTCAAACTGAACAGCCAAGGCGCCAATGCCGTCTGGTTCGACCTTTTCAATGACAATTGAATAGGAACCACTTGGTTCATAGAGCTGAACACGGCCAATGACATTGACCTTCATGCCCTCTTCTAGTTCAAAACCAAGCTTTTTGTAAACACCTGACCAGATAGTCGCCTGAATCACTGCCTTCTCATCCTTGAGCGAAAAATACTGGTGATTGGGGCGCTTGCGAAAATTAGAGACCTGACCTGTCAGATAAACCCGTTCCAAATAAGGATCTCGGTCAAACTTCATCTTCAGATAACGGGTCAAAGTCGAAACCGATAAATAATCTGGCATGTCGCTCCCTTTCTATTTTCTAGTATTTGCGTAACTTTTATTATACCAAAAAATGGAAGAAGACGGTGCTTCCAAGTTCCCAATTTTCAGGATAAAAATCACTAAGATTTTGTACTTTCCTTGATAATTTGATACATTTCAATGCGCAACTGTTGCGCAATGAACTCTAAGGTTAGTAAACTAGGAATCGAATCGCCTGCCTCAATACGAGCAAGCTGTCTGACTGTCAAACGAGTCTCATCCTCACACAGCAATTCCCTTGTCATTTTACGTTGTTCCCGCAGTTCTCGAATTTTTTTCCCAATTGCTACTTTTAGCTCTGACATGGCACTTTCCGCACTTATCCTTTTCTACTAGTTTTCATACTTTTAACTCTCATACTTTATTTTTATTATAGCACAAAAAAGTTTTCTATCGTATTAACTTTTTTTATATAAATCAAAAAAGTAATCATGTGAGAAAATTGATGAATCCTAGACTTTTCCTAACTAAGGCAAAATTTCCTAATCCACAAAAAGAGGCTCGGATTTTTCCAAGCCTCCCAAGATTTATTGACTAAAATTTTTCATCCAAGTTGAAATTTGTTGACTCAATTCTGTCGGTAATACCACATAAACCTCTTTGGCTAATTCATCCGCAATAGCTGAATGCAAGTAGGTCGCAGCTGTCACTCTTTCAAAAAGTGAAACCTGCTGAAATTGACCTGCAAAGCCAGCAATCATACCTGCCAAGGTATCTCCCATACCACCGGTTGCTTGATAGGGACCACCAACCTGCAACTGATAAACATCCTTTTCTCCACTCTGAAAAACTCGCGTTCTATTCCTTTTCTGTACAACTAGAGTTCCCTTAGGAAATTGGTCAACAGCCTTTTGGCTAGATTTTTCGTCCTGCGACTCGATGGGCAAGCTAGACAAGCTTTCCCATTCTTTCTGGTGAGGGGTAACAATTGTCTGGGACTTTGGAAAAGGCAGAGCTTGCTTGGCAAAAAGTGAGATAGCGCCCCCATCCATGATCAAGATTTGTTGCTTGTTTACAAGCTGTAAAACCAGCTGTAGCACTGATTTCTCTAAAGAATTTTCAGCCAAACCCGGTCCGATTAAAATAACAGTAGCCTTGCGGATCTGCTCCATCAGCCGCTCTTGTTCCCGCAAATCAAAGGCCATAGCCTCTGGCAAATGAGCATGGAGGGCAGGAATATTTTCCCGGTCAGTTGCAACTGTCACCAGACCAGCTCCGCTCCTTACTGCGGCCAAGGCAGCCATGATAATAGCTCCTCCGTAGGGATAGGTCCCGCCAATCAAGAGCAGGCGACCATAGTCGCCTTTATGGCTGTCTGGCGATCGATTTATAATAACCTTTTTCAAAAACCTGTCACTGACTAGTTTCATCTTTGATCCTCTATAATTATTTAAATGTTTTCAAAAACCAATATTAGCCGCCCAAGCACATCAAGCAAAGAAATTCGACTGCCATTTTCTATCCCTGATAAGCATATCTTTATTGAATTCTAGTTGCGTGAGAGAATTGTGTAGAGACGAACAGAAAACAGCTTCTTTCTTCACTTCAAAATCAAAAGCTAAACTGACTCTCCATCTCACCAGTTACCGCCTATAAGCATGTTCTATACTTTGACAATTTTTCCGAAATTTCCAATCTTTATTTCGACCTGAGCAATTTTCTTCTCCCATATTTTACCATATTTTCGCTCGATACTTAAAATGAAGAAATAAATTCAGAGCAAGATTTCTGTGGGACTGTTACATTGCTTACTACCACAGCACCTAAAAAATGGAAACTTCCACCAAAGAAAACTATACCACGGAACTCTAGCCTCATCTAAAAAAGACCCAGCGGATTTTTAAAAACATGCAGTTGCCAATACAACTCTTTGGTTGTAAGCAAAAACAGCTAACGGCTCATCCAAATAAACAAATTCATCTTGAAAATAAAAAAGGTCCTATGGACCTTAATAAGCGAAAACCCGCTGCCACGAGTTCCCATCTGCAACCTGAAACAATCTCCCAGATTTTGACGAAAACTCCGTTTTCTTTATCTGCAACTTAAAAAGGTCCACTGGACCTTTTCAAAATGTTAAGTTACTACCATAACTTTCTATCAACAACCTAAAAATGTCTCCCAGACATTTTGAAGAAAACTCTGTTTTCTTTATCTGCAACTTAAAAAGGTCCACTGGACCTTTTTAACCACCTAGATATGCTTTGCGGACTTCGTCGGAAGTCAAAAGTTCTTGGCCTGTTCCGGACAGAACGATTTTTCCAGTTTCAAGAACATAACCACGGTCTGCGATGGATAGTGCTTTATTGGCATTTTGCTCAATCAAAAGCACAGTTGTACCCTGCTTTTGGATATCTTGAATGATATCAAAGATTTCTTGAATGAAGATTGGCGCCAAGCCCATAGAAGGCTCATCCAAGAGCAAGAGCTTAGGAGTAGACATGAGCGCTCGACCCATAGCTAACATCTGCTGCTCACCACCTGAAAGAGTTGCAGCATCTTGGTTTTTACGCTCTTCTAAGCGTGGGAAACGAGAGAAGACCTTTTTGAGATTTGCTTGATTTTCTTCACGATTTTTCTTAAGAAAAGCTCCCATTTCAAGGTTCTCCAAGACAGTCAAACCTGGGAAAATATGGCGCCCTTCTGGAACCTGTGAAAGCCCCGCAGCCACAATCTTTTGAGCAGGCACTTTTTGAATTTCATTACCTAAAAATTCAATCTTTCCAGCACTTGGGCGAACCAAGCCAGAGATCGTGCGGAGGATAGTCGTTTTACCAGCACCATTGGCACCGATAAGGGAAACAACCTCTCCTTCGTTGACTTCAAAGCTGACATCACGGACAGCCTGAATCATGCCATAGTGGACAGATAGATTTTCAACTTTGAGCATGGACATTAGGCTTCACCTCCTAGATAAGCTTCAATAACGCGCTTGTCATTCTTAATCTCATCTGGTGTGCCGTGGGCAATCAAGCGACCGTACTCTAGTACGTAGATACGCTCAGTTACTTCCATAACCAGACTCATATCATGCTCAATCAGCATGATGGTAATATTAAATTCATTTTTAATCCGACGGATCAGAGCAGTCAGCTCAGCTGTTTCCTGTGGATTCATCCCAGCAGCCGGCTCATCCAAGAAAAGAATCTTAGGCTCTGTGGCAAGCGCTCGGACAATCTCCAGGCGGCGCTGTTGACCATAAGCCAAATTTTTAGCCAAGGTTTCTGCTTCCTTATCCAAGTCAAAGATAGCCAGCAATTCCAGAGCCTTTGCTTTCAATTCCTCTTCATTTTTATAAAATGCTGGAAGACGGAAGAAAGAAGCCAACACGTGAGGTTTATGGTGATTACCAAAAGCAATCAACACATTGTCCAACACAGTCAAATCTTTAAAAAGACGGATATTTTGGAAAGTCCGGCTGAGACCCAGAGTTGCAATCTTGTAAGGTGTTTTACCATTCAGCAAATGGCCATCCAAAGTAACCGTTCCCTCACTCGGTTCATAAACACCTGTCAAAAGGTTGAAAAGAGTTGTTTTTCCAGCACCGTTAGGCCCGATAAGACCGACCAGTTCCCCTTCGTTCAATTCCAGAGTCACGTCACTAACAGCTGTTAGTCCTCCAAAATTTTTGGTTAATTTTTTTACATCAAGAAGTGCCATTATTCTTTGACCTCCTTATTCTTTTTAAAGAGCTTAGCCAAGCTAAATTCCCAAGTACCAAGCAAGCCGCCTGGACGGAAAATCATCACCAAGATCAGGGCAAGCGAATAAACAATCATCCGAACGCTTGAGATATCTTGTAAAAGCATATTGAGGATACCCAATACTACTGCCGCAACGATTGCCCCAGTCATTGATCCAAGGCCGCCAAAAACGACGATAATCAAGACATTGATTGTATTGATAAAGGAATAGTCTTTTGGTACAACAGAACCGACAAATCCAGCCTGCAAAGAACCTGCAATAGAAGCTGTAATAGCCCCAAAAACGAAAGCAATGACTTTAATTTTTGTTGTATTGACACCGACAGACTCTGCCGCAATCTCGTCCTCACGAACAGACAAGGTGCTACGTCCGATAGGACTGCGGAGGAAGTTAAGAGTCAAAATAGTTGTAATTACGACAAAGACATAAACCAACTGCCAAGAGGTAAAGTTAGGAATGGATAGGATACCTGCCGCACCATTAGTCAGGTCACCTCCATTAACAATCAAAATCCGGATAATTTCAGAAACACCTAGCGTCGCAATTGCCAAATAGTCTCCCTTTAAGCGCAGGGTCGGAATACCAACAAGCAGAGCTACTGCACCTGCAATCACAGCACCAACCAACATAGCAATAAAGAAAGTCCCATAGTTCGGAGATTTAGAGCCCATAATAGCTACTGCATAGGCACCAATCGCCATAAAGCCAGCATGCCCAAGCGAGAATTGCCCAGAAAAACCAACGATAAGATTGAGGCCAACAGCCAAGATAATATTAATCCCAATCTGCTCAAAGATTTGCAGATAGAAAGGATTGAGAATACCTGTGCTAGCAAGCACTGTCATCAATAGATAGCCAAAGAGGATCAGAGCAAGCCATAACGCATTTACTTTTAAATTATTTTTCATACATTACACCTTCTCTTTCACATTTTTACCTAGAATACCAGCTGGACGAACCAATAGAATGATAATCAAGATCGCATATACAATCGCATCACGGAAATCTGACAGTCCAACTGCTGTTGCAAAAGTTTCCAAGAGACCGATTACAAAACCACCCAAAGCTGCCCCTGGGATGATACCAATTCCTCCCAAAACTGCCGCAACGAAAGACTTGATACCTGGGGTCATTCCCATCAGTGGCTCAAGCGAGTTGTAGTAAAGGGCAATCAGTACCCCTGCTGCTCCTGCCAAGGCTGAACCCAAGGCAAAAGTAAAACTGATCGTACGATTGACATTAATCCCCATTAGCTGAGCAGCATCACTATCCACGGAAACAGCCCGCATGGCTTTACCCATTTTCGTCTTTTGCACAATAAACTGCAAACCAACCATGAGTAAAATAGAAATTCCCAAAATCATTAGTTGAATATTGGAAATTGAAATTGGCCCAAGCGTATAACGCACTGTTTTAATCACTTGAGGGAAGGAGCGAGTATTGGCACCTACAAAGAAGACCATCCCGTACTCCAAAAGGAAAGAAACCCCAATTGCTGTGATCAAGGCCGCAATCCGCGTTGAATTGCGTAAAGGACGATAGGCTAAGAACTCAATCACTACACCAAGGATCGCTGTCCCAACCATAGATAAAATAAGGGCTACAAAGAAGTTTAGGTGAAGGGTGTTAATCAGGTAATATCCCATAAAAGCACCAATCATATAAATGTCTCCATGCGCGAAATTAATCAGTTTGATAATTCCGTAAACCATGGTATAACCCAAGGCCAGAAGCGCATAAACACTCCCCAAAATCAATCCATTAGCCAATTGCTGAAGAAATTGTTCGAGCATTCCACACCACTCTTTCTAATATAAAATAAGAGCAGAAACAACAATCTCAGACGAAGCCTTGTCTTGCCGTCTCTACTCAAACATCATAAGCAAGTAAGAAACAAGTCAAAGACTGGGTTTGTCCCCAGCCTCAGACCCTTTATTCAGGTTTAACTGTTTCAACAGTTTCTACTTTACCATCTTTCAAACCAATCATCAAGGCTGTCTTCACAGGATTGTGATCTTTATCGATGGTAATAGATCCAGTAACTCCTTCAAAGTCTTTTAACTTAGCAAGGTTATCTTTAATATCTACAGATGTTTTTGCACCCTTAGATGCTTCTGCTGCCATGTAAACTGCGTCATATGAGAGCGCTGCAAACATAGAAGGTTCTTCATTGTACTTAGCCTTGTAGGCTTCAACGAATTTCTTCGCTTTATCTGTCATGTCACCTGAAGTTGAGAAACCAGATACATAATAAACATTAGTTGCTGCTGCTGGAGTTGCTTGCTCAACGAATTTGGCATCGCTAAATCCATCAGGTCCAACGATTGTTTGGTTAATTCCCAAACCACGCGCTTGGTTCACCAATTTACCAGCTTCTGTGTAATAACCCGGCACAATCAGTGCATCAAAGTCTTTACCTTTGATTTTTGTCAAAGCAGCTTGGAAGTCTGAGTCACCAGAAGCGAAAGTTTCTGTCGCAACGATTTCACCCTTGTATTCTTTCTTGAAAGCTTCTGCCATTCCTTTTGCATAATCGCTTGAATTATCATAGTAGAGAACAACTTTTTTAGCTTTCAGAGTATCAGTTACATATTTAGAAATGATTTTACCTTGGTAACCATCAGTAAAGGTTGCACGGTACAAATAATCTTGTTTATTTGTCAAATCATCTTGTGTAGCACTTGGTGTTACCAAAGGAACGCCTGCTTTACCAGCATTTGCAGTAGCTGAAGCTGTAGCTCCAGAAGTTGCAGGACCAATGATTGTGTTAACTTTGTCTTGAGTTACCAAACTTGTAGAAATGGTTGCAGCTTCTGCAGTTTCTGATTTGTTGTCTTTATCAGTTACTTCGATTTTCTTGCCGTCTACACCACCAGCTGCGTTGATTTCATCAACAGCAAGCTGAGCACCGTGTTGTTCTGCAGTACCGTAAGCTGCTACAGCGCCAGTTTCTTCAAAGTTGAAACCGAATTTAAGTGTTTTACCGATTTCTGTTCCAGTAGCAGATGAGTTGTTTGTAGAAACTTCTCCACAGGCTGCTAGAAGCGCAGCACTAGCAAAAGCTACAAGCGAAAGTGCAAATTTTTTCTTCATGAATAATCTCCTCTATTTTGTTTTTTGCTATGTTTGCAAATGATATAGTAAGAATATACCGAATTATCTGACAATTGTCAACCCAAAGAAGCCATTTTTTTAAATAATAGCGTTTTCTTGGTTTCTAAATAAACTTCCAACAAAATCCGTATCCAGATTTTGAATCTCGCAAGTCTGGATTTTTTTGATATAGGACTCTTTTGACAGGCTCTCCTTCAGAGAATCCGCCTGATCTTTTGCCACATAAAGCTGCAAATAACGGTGTTTTTTAGAATGATAAATAATATCTCCAACATGAGCCAGCTTCTTTGCATCTCGATTATAGTATAGATGAATGATGAAGCCCATTCGTTCCTCTTTTTTAAACATGACAATCCTCTCTGGTCATTTGTACTCTATTGATTATATCAAAAAAAGCCCGCAAATGGGGGCATTTTTAGTAGTTATAAATGAAAACTAGCTAAGATTATTATTAGCCATGATTTCATCGATGAAACCATATTCCAAGGTTTCTTGAGCACTCATCCAGTAATCACGTTCTGCATCTGCGTGAATTTGCTCAATCGATTTACCAGAATTATCTGCAAGAATTTGCTCCAAGGTCTTACGAGTCTTGAGCAAATGCTCTGCTGCAATAGCCATATCTGTTTGCTGAGTACCGCCACCAGTACCACCCATTGGCTGGTGAATCATATACTCTGCATTTGGAAGCATGAATCGTTTGCCCTTAGCACCGCTAGAAGCAATGATAGTTCCCATGCTAGCTGCCATTCCCATGACAATCGTCTGCACATCAGACTTAATGAAGTTCATGGTATCTACAATCGCTAATCCCGCTGACACAGAGCCACCCGGAGTATTAACATAAAGATAGATGTCTTTGGTGCTGTCTTGTGCATCTAGGAAAAGTAGCTGCGCAATAACAGAATTAGCCATATTGTCCTCAACAGGACCTGTCAGCATGATAATACGGTCTTTTAAAAGGCGTGAGTAAATGTCATAAGAACGCTCACCACGGCTGGTTTGTTCAATAACTACAGGAATCATGAATATTTTCTCCTTCATTCGATCTATTCACTATTATATCTTTTTGGTCAAAAAAGGTCAAATATTTGCTTTCTCTGTCGGATAACAGAAAGCAGCGCTGAGATTATCTTTGGATTGGAAAGCACAAATCCACTGGATTGGCTGGACTTTCCTATTATAGACTAGAATTTCTATTTTGTACCAAAGAGGCGGTCACCAGCATCTCCGAGACCTGGAACGATGTAGCCGTGTTCATTGAGGTGATCATCAAGGGCAGCAGTGAAGATATCTACATCAGGATGAGCATCCTGCAAGGCTTTAACACCTTCTGGAGCAGACACTAAGCAGACAAAGGTGATGTTGCTTGCGCCACGTTTTTTAAGTGAATCCACAGCCAAAATAGCAGAACCACCCGTAGCCAACATTGGATCGACAACAAAGATTTGACGTTGGTCAATGTCTTCTGGCAATTTTACCAAATATTCAACTGGCTTCAAGGTTTCTTCGTCACGGTACATTCCGATGTGGCCGACTTTAGCAGCAGGAACCAAGCTCAGGAGACCATCCACCATACCGATACCAGCCCGCAAGATTGGGACAATAGCCAATTTTTTCCCTGCAATCTGCTTTTGAACTGTTTTCGTTATTGGTGTTTCAATTTCTACATCTTCAAGTGGTAAATCGCGCAAAACTTCGTATCCCATTAGCATTGCGATTTCATCTACCAATTCACGAAAAGCTTTAGTAGAGGTATCTGTACGGCGCAAAATAGATAATTTATGCTGAATAAGCGGATGAGCGATAACTTCAAGTTTTCCCATGATTGGATTTCCTTCTTTCAATTTATTCTTCTTATTATATCAAAAAAGAAGAAAAAAGGCTTGCAACAAGCAAACCTTTTCATCCATTTTGATTACTTTTTGATAGAAGAGTTTGATTTCAATTTAGGCTTTATCAAATCACCATCAGATATACGATTACACCAAACCTTCTAAGAGGCCTCTCATAAAGTTCTCAGAATTAAACTCGCCGATGTCGTCAATTTTCTCGCCAAAACCAATCAGCTTCACTGGAATATCCAGTTCCTGACGAATGGCAAGAACAACACCACCTCGCGCAGTCCCGTCAATCTTAGTCAGGACAATACCTGTCACAGGCGTGATTTTTGAAAATTCTTTGGCCTGAACCAGTGCATTTTGACCCGTAGAGGCATCCAAAGCCAGGAAGGTTTCGTGCGGCGCTGCTGGATCTACCCGCTTGATAATGCGACCGATTTTTTCCAGCTCTGCCATGAGATTGTCTTTATTTTGCAAGCGACCAGCTGTATCGATCATGAGAATATCAACATTTTCAGTCTTGGCTCTTTCCAAACCGTCAAACACGACACTGGCTGGATCGCTCTTTTCTGGGCCAGTCACGACGGACACATCTACTCGACGACCCCACTCAGCCAACTGGGCAACGGCTCCAGCTCGGAAGGTGTCTGCTGCTACTAGCATCACTTTTTTACCTTCCTGTTTGTATTTATAGGCCAATTTACCGATTGAGGTCGTCTTCCCTACGCCATTTACTCCGACGAAGAGCATGACGGTCAAATCCTTTTGCAGATTGATTTTTTCATTAAAACGGCCATCTTTCTCATAGATATCGACTAATTTTTCAATGATGAGTTGGCGCAAGGCATCTGGCTTCTTAGCATTTTCTAGACGAGCTTCATAGCGTAAGTCCTCAGTCAGATTGGAAGCTACCTGCACACCGACATCACTGGTAATCAGCAATTCCTCCAAGTCTTCAAAGAAATCTTCGTCAACTGAGCGGAAATTAGCAAAGAAGGCATTGAGGCGAGCACCAAAGCCAGTCCGCGTCTTTTTGAGACTGCGGTCATACTTATCTTGGACGCTCTCTTCTTGGTATTCAGTAGAACTCTCAGCTGTTTCCGCTTGAGTTAGTTCTTCCTCTGCCTCTCCTCCATACTCGGTCGAGTCTACTTGTGAGGAAGTGCTTGCTTCCTGCTCACTAGATACTTCTTGCTCTGTTTCGTGGCTGATTTGCTCTCTTGCTGCAGCCAAACGCTCCTGCAATTCTTGGTAATAATCTCTGCTTTCAGTCGTCGCTTCTGATTCGCTACTGCTGTCCAGAGCTTGATTTGCTGAAGTTTCAGACTGCTCTTCTGCCTCAGCCAAAACTTGTTCAGGACTTTCCTCGTCTTCAAGCACTGGTTCAGATAAGTCAGCTTGCTGAATAGTCGGAGAAAATTCCTGCTCAGAAGTTGCTGAATCTGCGGACTCTATTTTCTCTTCTGACATAGATTCTACTACTGGAGTTTCCGCTGTTTCTTCATTAGAAGCAGCAAGGGGCTGGAAGTCTGTCTCAGATGAAACTTCAATCTCTTTAGTCTGATAACTCTCCTCTGCCTGCTCCTCTAACTGGGACTTTGCTTCAAGTTCCTCTTTCTTACGTCCAAAAAGACGGTCAAATAATCCCATTCTTTAATCCTCCTTCAATACATATTTCCGAATTGCCCAAGCAACTGCATCTTCATCATTGGTCATCGGAGTGACAACTTCTGCGACTTCCTTGACTTCTGGAACGGCATTTTGCATGGCAACGCCCAGACCAGCCCAAGCAATCATTGACAAATCATTGGCTTCGTCACCGCAAGCCATAACTTGGCTTTTATCAATTCCCAAGTGGGCAATCAGTTTCTCCAAACCAGTCGCCTTGTGGACATTTTTCGGTGACCATTCCAGCAACATTTCCCGTGATTTGAAAATCTCATACTGGTCAAACAATTCGGGAGAAATGTGAGGAATGGCCGCATCTAGCGGTTCCTGAGCAAAGGCTGTAACGCACTTATTGTAGGTAATCTGGATAGAAAGGTCTTCAAAAGCAATGGATTCAAAGTTCAGAGCTGGATTAAACTCCGCATAGAGCGATGCCTGGTCTGATTGAATCTGATAAACCAAGCCACCATCAATCGCATCCAGAGGCAGACCTAATTTCTCAGTCTCTTCATAAATTCTAGCCACATCATCATAGGCAAAAACTGTTTTATCCAAAATTTCGCCAGTATTGCGCTGAACCAGACCACCATTAAAGGTAATGGTGTATTCATCTGCCTGACCATCGGTGCCCAGCTCATGCAGGAAAAATTCCATAGCCTTAAGCGGACGGCCTGTGGTCAATACAATTTTGACCCCCTGCTGTTGAGCCGCTTTGAGCGCTGCTAGATTCTCTTCAGAAATCTTTTTATCCGTGGTCAAAAGCGTCCCGTCCAAGTCCAAAGCAATCAATTTAATATCAGCCATTACAAGCCCTCCATGTAAGTCATAACAGATTGGGCCGCATGATGGCCAATCACTTCTTTCGCAACTGCCAAAATTTCCGGCCGTGCATTTTCTGGTGCAATCGGGTGCCCCACCACCTGCATCATATGCAGGTCATTGAGGTTATCACCAAAAGCCATGACCTGGTCCATTTCTAGGCCTAGCTTCTTAGCTAGCTCGACAAGAGCCACGCCTTTATCCACATAGTCCAGCACGATATCAATCGACTTATAGCCTGTTGTCATCGCCTTGACACCTGCGACATTTTCATTGACCCAGGCTTCGCCGTCGGCCACTGTTTCTTCGCTGAAATTGGTCGTGAATTTAAAAATCTCGTCTGTAATCTCACTAAAATCAGCAACTTTTTGGATATTTTCATTATAATTAGCGCTGAAAGAGAGATAAGTCGGATCTACTGTCTCTAGCACATAACAGCCTTTTTTCCCTGTCAGAAGCAACTCATTGATATTGACAAAAGGCGACTCCTTAAGCTTGTCAAATACCTTTAGATAAAATTCTCTTGGCATGGTTGCTTCGTATAGATCTTTTCCTTGAAACTCTACTAGGCTACCATTTTCTGCGATAAAGATAATATCATCCCGAACTTCATGAAAGAGCTTCTCAAGAGAGAGAATCCCTCGACCACTGGCAACAGCAAAGTAGATGCCCTTTTCTCTAAACTGAGCTAGCAGGTGCTTGAGCCGCTCCATATCAAACTGACCCTTGTCATCTAAAAAAGTCCCGTCCATATCTGTGGCAATGAGTCTTATCATACAATTATCTCCTTTTTTGAATTAGGGGTGTGCAAAGGGCATTTAGGGTATGCATCTTTTAAGGATTTAGGCAACCCCCATCATTTCTCATCTCTGTTAATCCTTTATATTATATCATAAAACTAACACTTCATTCCACAGATGAAAAACAGTCAGATCATATTTCTATGACCTGACCGTTTTTGATATTGTTTATACTATATCTATTTACTTTTTTATTTTATAAAATAACATCACATAAACTTTTTATATATTTAGTTATCCTAAATTCAATTTATGTTTTGCTATTTGGCAAATACGTTCTGGCGAAGCGTGGTCTACAAACTGACTTAGCAGTCTTCGAGTCGCCAGCTTCCAAGGTGTTGGTTTGCCTGGCGAATGGCTTTGATTTCGGCGTGCAGCGTGGCGTCTTGTTCCTTTTCACGTAAGTTATGACCACGCCCAATAATTTCACCATTCAAGACCACGACAGCCCCGATTGGCACTTCCGCTTGGTCATAGGCTTTCTGCGCTTCCTTCAACGCTTCCCTCATAAAGAATTCTTTTTCCTGAAGTTCCATGTTCTTACTGATAGACGCGCTTCGTCACGACTAGACTATGCGGTCTCTCAAACTCCTTATCTAAGTAATCTTGGTACGTTCCTGGTGAAATAAATCCTCGGGCGCTTAAAATATCGGTGCCTGCTGTCCCGACAATCGTATCGGCTAGCAATACACAGTTGGTACTCATCACAAAATACGTCTTGAATTTTGAAGAGGTAAATTTATACAAGAGTGCATCTGCTTCTTGTTTGAGCTTGTAGGCATACATTGGTTCTTCTTTGTCGATTCCAGGATGCTTAGGTTTCACCATTTTCGGTGGATCCCAAGGCACTGTCAGCGACATCAATTTGGCGATTTCCTTATCGATGGCCGCGAGTTGTTCTGGAGACAAGGCAAGACCATATCCCAGTAGGGTCTTATGATTTTCGCGTTTACAAAATTCGATGTATTTTTCACGGTCGGCACTGAAAAGTACCCCGTCCCCCATCGTTCCAAAGAGGCGCTCCGAATTCGTATCGTAGTTTCCGAATGAAATAATGCGGCCCTTATAACACAGGTCGACATGCCCGATGGCTCCAAACCCGTCTTTTGTGACATGAATAAACATCTCTAAGTTTGGTTCTGCATTTTCTTTGGCACGGTCGTAAATTTCTGAAGCCGTTTCGCCTTCTCCAAGTTCCAACGCATCATTAATTTTTTGTAAGGTTACTCGAGGAATCAGTGCAGCAAATACAAGCGGCATCCCACGACGCAAGCGTCTGCGAAGGACTTTCTTTCCAACTTCGGCCTCGAAGAACCAGCCGTCCCGAATATTGCTAATCCCATACCCGATAAAATAGAGCGAAAGGAAGAACATTTGCAAATTGCCGTCGCCCCCAAGAGAAATTAAAGTGGCTACCCCGACAACTGAAAGCCAAATGGTATCAAAGAGCAAGCGAAATCGCGGGCGAATATCATCTTTGACATAAATATAGTATGTCACACCACTAATTCCCGCCTTCATCACTTCATTGAGTCCCATCAAGATGCTTACAATCGCAATCGGCAATGACAGGAAGAATTGATTTCCTGCTAAAAATCCGTAAAGGGAAAATTTCCCTATATTCAGCCATAACGGGTCTTTAGATGCCGCTTTACTAAACCAACGGAATAAGAAATTCCATAGTTCACGGGCCCATAAGAATGTTAAAAACAGACGTAACATCAATTCTGGGAAGCTTGGTCCGAATATAAGGAGCAATATCCCAGCAACAAGGAACGCAATCCCTTCAAAGAGGAGCTTTTTCCCCGTAATCCCTAAGTCGCTAATTTTCTTCATCAATAATACCTCCTACAGCTACCACTGGAGCAGCTTGTTCATGTTTCTCCATCCATTCTTTCACGAGACGGTAAATCACGGCAAAGATTGGTGTGAAGAAAATCATTCCTACTAAACCAAAGAGATTTCCACCGATTAACGTAGTAGCAAGGGTTAGAGCCGTTGGCAACCCTACGGAACTGCCGACAACCCTAGGATAGACGACATTGCCTTCCACTGTTTGAACGACCATAAAGACGACAACCGAAATGAGTGCTTGAATTGGGCTTTCTGTAAAGATGAAGAGCATTACGATTCCGCACGCCATAAACGGCCCGATATTCGGAATGAACGAGAATACTCCGGCCAGCACCCCAACAAGTCCTGCATATGGCAACCCTACAAGAGAGTATGCGGCAAAAATCATAACCCCAACAATTCCCGCCTCGATGATTTGACTCATCAAGAAACGGTCATACGTATCCACGATGACTTCCCCGACATAAGAATGTGCTCAATTTTGTCTTTTAGCAACACCACATTGAGAATGCGAAGCGTTAAACGTGCGAGTATTTCCTTACTTACGAGAATATTAATCATGAAGAAAATCCCCATAATCACAGAGAACACATTTGAGAAGAGCCTATAATATTCGTTGTAAATCCGCCAAGGAATGTAATGACAGACGATATACGCTTTTGTATTATCTATAACCTAGTTTATTTCCATCAACATACCTGTGCCTTCAAATTATTTTTTATTTATTATCC
>CAJPQE010000010.1:0-25244 GCA_905372795.1 Streptococcus cristatus
GCTATCAAACGCGCTCGCGTAATGGCTTTGATGCCTTTCGTAAATGAAGACTAATATGAATCCCTGCTTCTAGCAGGGATTTTTGCTGTCTTGATGATAGGAAGGGACAGTGCTATAATAGGAGCAACTATCGAGATATGGGAGGTTTGCCATGACAGAAGAACTAGCCATCAGAAAGATGCTTTTTGAGGATATTGAAGGCTTATCGAATGCTTTTCTCCAGCAAGGCTGGCTTGGTCGGAGAGAGATTTTAAAAAACTACTTTCTGGAGCAAGAGGCGGGTGAGCGCCAAGTTTTGGTGGCGGTTGTTGGTGAATTTTTGGCTGGCTACATTACAGTCATCCCATTGGCAAAGCATGGGCCTTTTGCTGGTCTTTATCCTGAGTTAACGGATTTTAATGTTTTTGAAAGTTTCCAAAAGCGAGGAATTGGGACAGCTTTATTGGACAAAGCTGAGCGAGCAGCGCAGCATTATTCAGATGTTGTCAGCTTGGGAGTTGGCCTGCATAAAGGCTATGGTCCAGCACAACGACTATATGTAGGTCGCGGTTATATGCCAGATGGGTCAGGAGTTTGGTTTCAAAATCAGCCACTCACGCCCTATGTTTCGTGCGAGAATAACGACGACTTGGTCTTATACTTTTCAAAAAGGGCAAAATAAAAGAGGTTGCAAAACCTCTTTTTTATGCTGCTTAGTATTTCGCTGGTCCCATAGTTGCACTCTTAATATTGAAGCGTTTCTTGAGGTAGAAACGGAGTGCTAGGGTGATCCCTCCGATGATGGCAACGACAATGTTTGACAAATGTGGGTTGAGAGAGTCGGGCAGTAAGCTAGAACCAATGATTGAAAGGGTCCAAAGCCCAATGGCTGCTAGCATAATAAGGATTGATTTGAGTAGGTGTGGTCGTTGGCTACGGTCAGTGTCTGGTCCGTAAAAACGGTAAACGAAATGATAGAGGGCGTAGAAAGCGAGACCCCCGACAATACTACCAAAGACAAGTGTCGTCATGCCGTAAACAGATGGTCGAGAAGATGCCAAATTAACGATGGAAGTCAGAACGGTAAAGAAACCGAAAATGAAGAGGACGGAATCCAGCATCATCCATTTTGGATCATCGTTTTGTTTTGGATGTTCAGCATCATAGCGCTCCTTAGCAGTGAGAGAAGAGGCCCAGTAAGTTGGTGCACCGTAGAGAGCACGGGCAGGAATGCCCTTGGCTTGATTTTCTAAAATGTTTGGAATGATTTCCTCTAAGATTGCCTTCACTTCTTCGTCGGATTTGCCATCTTTGAGGAGTTGGTGAGTGGCGATGTGGAGAAATTCCTTATTTTTCTTAGTTAGTTTGTCTGATACTACTTGTGACATGTGAGTCCTTTCTGGTGGTTAGAATAATTTTTTATGGAAAAGGTAGAGGGTCAGAGAGCCACTCAGAGCAAAGGCGATAAACATGATAATCCAGAAGGCATGTGGCTCGCCATTTAGAGGCAGTTCATTATCTTTGAAGTTCATCCCATAGGCTGAGAAGAGCATGGTCGGGATGGACATAACAACGGTTACCAAAGCCAGTGTCTTCATGACATTATTCTGGTTGTTGGAAATAATGGAAGCAAAAGTATCTGTCATGCTGTGGAGGATATTTCCATAAATATCAGCCATCTCGATGGCCTGCTGGGTCTCGATCAAGGTATCTTCCAGCAAATCCTCATCTTCCAAGTATTTCTTAATATTGCTGGTAGAGCTGGTCAGTTTCTTAATCACGCGCTCATTGGTCTTGAGGGAGGCTTTGAAATAGACGATGGTCTTTTCTAGCTCCATGAGCTCAATCAGTTCTTCATTTCGAGTTGATTGGTGCAGCTGGCTCTCAATCTGCTCGCTCTTGCGGTCAATGGAACGCAGGGCTGTCAGATATAGCTCGGCATTGCGGTAGAGAATCTGAAAGATAAAACGTGACCGCATGAAAGTATAAAAGTTACGCAAGCGACGGTGGATAAAGATATCCAGCAGGGGCAGCTTTTCCAAGCAAGTCGTGATGATAGCTTCTTCTGTGATGATAATACCAAGCGGGATAGTAACATAGTAAGTCTGATTATTCCGCTCCTCAGTGATAGGCACGTCTACGATGATCAGTGTGTACTCATCCTCGATAGTGACCCGAGACATTTCCTCGGCATCGAGTGGTGCTCGTAGGTCAGCTATGTCAATGCCAAAGGCGTTTGCGATTTCTAAAGATTCATTTTGGGAAGGATTGACCATATTTATCCAAGTTCCCGATTCAAGTGTATCAATCTCCTTGAACTCGGTTGTTGTTGATAAAAATACTTGCTTCATATCTCCTCCTAGAATCGTTTATAAGCACCGTCTTATTATACTACAAATTCTAGTCTTTTGGGCAAAAGTTTGCAGAAAAATTTGCTATAATAGAAGAAGTTTAAAGGTAAAGTGTGGAAGAGATGCAAGATAAAATTGTGATTCATGGAGCGCGAGCTCATAATTTAAAAAATATTGATGTAGAAATCCCCCGAGACAAGCTGGTCGTGGTAACAGGTCTGTCTGGTTCGGGCAAGTCCAGTCTGGCTTTTGACACCCTTTACGCTGAGGGACAACGCCGTTACGTTGAGAGCCTATCGGCCTATGCTCGGCAGTTTTTGGGCAACATGGAAAAGCCAGATGTGGACTCGATTGATGGTCTCAGCCCGGCTATTTCCATTGACCAGAAGACGACCAGTAAAAATCCGCGCTCAACTGTGGGAACAGCTACTGAAATCAATGACTACCTGCGCTTGCTCTATGCTCGCGTTGGAACGCCATACTGTGTCAATGGACATGGAACGATTAAGGCTTCGTCTGTTGAACAGATTGTCGACAAGGTTTTAGAATTGCCAGAGCGTCAGCGGCTGCAGATTTTAGCGCCAGTCATTCGCAAGAAAAAGGGCCAGCATAAGACCGTTTTTGATAAGATTCAGAAAGACGGTTATGTCCGAGTGCGCGTGGATGGTGATGTCTACGATGTAACAGAAGTGCCAGAGCTTTCTAAGAGCAAGCAGCATGATATTGAAGTCGTGGTGGACAGAATTGTCATCAAGGAAGGAGTGCGCAGCCGTCTCTTTGACTCGGTCGAAGCAGCTCTTCGGATTGCTGAGGGCTATGTGGTGATTGATACCATGGACGGCCAGGAACTGCTCTTTTCGGAGCATTATGCCTGTCCAGTTTGTGGCTTTACAGTGCCAGAGCTAGAGCCACGACTCTTTTCTTTTAATGCGCCTTTTGGCTCTTGTCCAGACTGTGATGGTCTGGGAGTTAAGCTGGAGGTGGATCTCGATGTAGTTGTGCCAGAAGCTGGCAAGACCTTGCGCGAAGGAGCACTAGCGCCTTGGAATCCCATCTCTTCCAACTACTATCCACAGATGCTGGAGCAGGCCATGGCAGCCTTTGGTATTGATATAGACAAGCCTTTTGAGGAGCTGACTGAGGAAGAAAAACAGCTGATTTTCTTTGGCTCAGATGGACGAGAGTTCCATTTCCATTATGAAAATGAGTTTGGTGGCGTGCGCGATATTGATATTCCTTTTGAGGGGGTTGTCACCAATATCAACCGTCGCTACCATGAGACCAATAGTGATTTTACTCGGACACAGATGCGGACATATATGAATGAGCTGACTTGTGCAGCTTGTCATGGTTATCGACTCAGCCCTCAGGCTTTGTCTGTCAAGGTTGGCGGCGAAGACGGCTTGCATATCGGTGAGATTTCAGACTTGTCCATTGCAGATCATTTGCTTCAGTTGGACAAGCTTAGCTTGACTGACAACGAAGCTACGATTGCGCGGCCTATTCTCAAAGAAATCCATGACCGTCTGACCTTCCTTAATAATGTTGGCCTCAATTACCTGACTTTGTCTCGCTCGGCTGGGACTCTATCAGGAGGTGAGAGTCAGCGGATTCGTCTGGCGACTCAGATTGGTTCCAATCTAAGTGGCGTCCTCTATATCCTGGACGAGCCCTCTATTGGCTTGCACCAGCGTGACAATGACCGCCTGATTGCCAGCCTCAAGAAGATGCGTGACCTGGGCAATACTCTTATCGTGGTTGAGCATGATGAGGACACCATGCGGGAGGCGGACTGGCTGATTGATGTCGGACCAGGAGCCGGTGTTTTCGGCGGTGAAATCGTCGCAGCTGGCACTCCGACGCAAGTGGCTAAAAATAAGAAGTCTATTACTGGCCAATACCTGTCAGGTAAACGTGAAATCCCAGTACCGCTGGAGCGCCGTGTCGGCACTGGTCGCTTTATCGAAGTGACTGGTGCTCAGGAAAATAACCTGCAGAATATCTCAGCTAAATTCCCCTTGGGCAAATTCATTGCTGTGACGGGAGTTTCTGGCTCTGGCAAGTCAACGCTGGTCAACTCTATCCTTAAAAAGGCTATTGCCCAAAAACTTAACCGTAATTCTGCTAAACCAGGTAAGTTCAAGAAAATCAGTGGCATTGAGCATGTGGACCGCTTGATTGATATTGACCAAAGCCCGATTGGCCGGACACCGCGTTCGAATCCAGCTACCTATACTGGAGTTTTTGACGATATTCGCGATCTGTTTGCCAAGACCAATGAAGCCAAGATTCGCGGCTACAAGAAGGGCCGTTTCAGCTTTAACGTCAAGGGCGGCCGCTGTGAGGCTTGCTCGGGTGATGGGATTATCAAGATTGAGATGCACTTCCTGCCTGACGTCTATGTAGCCTGCGAGGTCTGCCACGGTACCCGCTATAATAGCGAGACTCTAGAAGTTCACTACAAGGAGAAGAATATCGCTCAGGTTCTGGACATGACGGTCAATGATGCGGTGGAATTCTTCCAGCATATTCCCAAGATTGCCCGCAAACTCCAGACCATCAAGGATGTGGGACTAGGCTATGTGACTCTAGGACAGCCAGCCACAACCTTATCAGGTGGTGAAGCTCAGCGGATGAAGCTGGCCAGTGAGCTTCACAAGCGCTCGACTGGTAAGTCCTTCTATATCTTGGATGAGCCGACCACAGGGCTTCATACAGAGGACATTGCGCGTTTGCTAAAGGTTTTAGCCCGCTTCGTGGACGATGGCAATACAGTCCTCGTCATTGAGCACAATCTGGACGTTATCAAGACAGCTGACCATATCATCGACCTAGGCCCAGAAGGCGGTGTCGGTGGTGGTACGATTATTGCGACGGGTACACCAGAAGAGGTCTCAGCCAATCCAGCCAGCTATACCGGTCAGTATTTGAAAGGTAAGCTGAAATAAGATTTTTATCCTGCTAAAACACAAATCCCTCACTAGGCTAACCTAATGAGGGATTTTAACTTACAGTTATGAGGGAAGTGGGGGACAGCTATCGCAGCTGCCTACTCGAGACTTTTAGAATGTTTTCTCTTTGTCACGAACGACCAGTAAGTCCACTTTCGCGTGGCGGAGGATATATTCAGATGATGAGCCGACTAGGAGGCGTTCAAAGGCATTGAGACCAGTAGCTCCAACCATAATCAAATCAACCTTGTGTTCGTCAGGAATGTCAGTTGACAGGAGGGTTTTGGGATTGCCCAGTTCAATGACGATATCAACGTATTTGACCCCGGCTTTTTGCGCTTTTTCCTTGTATTCTGTCATCAACTTTTGTGCTTCTTCTTGGAGGTCTTCGTAGACCTCGGCGTCAAAGGTTGAGACGCTTTGGAGAGCCCGTGTATCAATCACATGAGCAATTGTCAAACGAGAAGCGTTTCTCAGCGCCACATTGACACCTTTTTCAAAAGCGAGTTCTGCTTCGCGAGAGCCGTCAACAGCGACCATGATATTTTCATATTTTTGTTGAGTCATAAAGCTACCTCCATCTTTTGTCGAATACTAGATTCGAGTTTCTTATATCTTCACTTATATTGTAAACCTTTTCAGAAAAAAAGTAAAGCTGCAAATGAAATTCAGAAATCAAGTGAAATTATTTTGATGGATAAGTGTATTTTCCTAAATTAGAAGCCTTATTTTAGTTGAAAGGAGCTTTCTTAGATTCTTCCTAATTGTCAATCTTTTTTTCTGGTGGTATAATAAAATCATTCAGATGAATTGAGGAAAATAGGATGAAAGAATTTAATAAGTCCAGCAAACTGGAGCATGTAGCCTATGATATTCGTGGGCCAGTTTTGGATGAAGCGATGCGGATGCGGGCCAATGGAGAGAAAATTCTCCGCTTGAACACAGGAAATCCAGCTGAATTTGGCTTTACCGCTCCAGACGAGGTTATTCATGATTTGATTATGAATGCGCGTGATAGTGAGGGGTACTCTGATTCTAAGGGGATTTTCTCAGCCCGTAAGGCCATTATGCAGTATTGTCAGCTCAGAAATTTCCCTAATGTTGATATTGATGATATTTACCTTGGAAATGGAGTCAGCGAGCTGATTGTTATGTCTATGCAGGGACTCTTGGATGATGGAGATGAGGTCTTAGTACCGATGCCGGACTACCCGCTCTGGACGGCTGCAGTTAGTCTGGCTGGTGGGAATGCGGTTCATTATGTCTGTGATGAGCAGGCAGAATGGTATCCAGATATTGACGACATCAAGTCAAAAATCACCTCTAATACTAAGGCTATCATTATCATCAATCCTAACAATCCAACGGGAGCACTTTATCCTAAGGAACTTTTGCTAGAGATCGTAGAAATTGCTCGCCAGAACAATCTTATCATCTTTGCGGATGAAATTTATGACCGCATGGTGATGGATGGACATGTGCATACGCCTGTGGCAAGCTTGGCACCTGATGTTTTCTGTGTCAGCATGAATGGTCTATCAAAATCTCACCGTATCGCTGGTTTTCGTGTAGGATGGATGGTGCTATCTGGTCCTAAACGGCATGTTAAAGGCTATATCGAAGGCCTCAATATGCTGTCCAATATGCGCTTGTGCTCTAACGTCTTGGCCCAGCAGGTTGTGCAAACATCGCTTGGAGGTCACCAGTCGGTGGATGAATTGCTTTTGCCAGGTGGCCGTATCTATGAACAAAGAAACTTCATTTACAATGCCATTCAAGATATTCCAGGTTTGTCTGCAGTCAAACCTAAGGCGGGTCTTTACATCTTCCCGAAAATTGATCGGGAAATGTACCGGATCGATGATGATGAGCAGTTTGTCTTGGATTTCCTCAAGCAGGAAAAAGTCCTTCTTGTCCATGGACGAGGCTTTAACTGGAAGGATCCAGATCATTTCCGAATCGTTTATCTGCCTCGGGTAGATGAGCTAGCTCAGATCCAAGAAAAAATGACACGCTTCCTACGCCAATACCGCAGATAAGCATAAAATACAAGTCATAAACCGTTTAAAACAAATTCGTCTTAGAATTGTTTTAAACGGTTTTTTTGATGGAGTGGTTTTTTCGCTATCATTAAATTCTGAATCTTTCAGAATTGTAGCGAATTTTTTTTCAATACACAATTTTCAGATAATTATTGAAAATTTCGGTCGATTATGATACAATCAAGGAGACTAAATACGAGGTAAATGTATGGCAAAACTATTAGAAAAAACAAGGAAGATTACTTCTATCTTGAAACGTTCAGAGGAGCAACTTCAGGAGGAACTTCCTTACAATGCGATCACTCGCCAGCTTGCTGATATTATTCATTGCAATGCCTGCATCATCAACAGCAAGGGCCGTCTCTTGGGCTATTTCATGCGCTACAAGACAAATAATGATCGTGTAGAAGCCTTTTTCCAAGACAAGACATTCCCCAAAGAATATGTCCAAGAAGCAAACATGGTGTATGAGACGGAGGCTAATCTGCCTGTAACTCACGATTTGACGATTTTCCCAGTGGAAACCAAGGATGAATTCCCAGATGGTTTGACTACTATCGCACCGATTCATGTTTCAGGAATTCGCTTGGGCTCGCTGATTATCTGGCGCAATGACAAGGAATTTTTGGATGACGACCTGATTTTGGTCGAGATTGCCAGCACAGTGGTTGGTATCCAGCTGCTTAACTTCCAGCGTGAAGAGGATGAGAAAAATATCCGCCGCCGGACAGCTGTGACCATGGCAGTCAATACCCTGTCTTACTCAGAGTTAAGAGCTGTCTCAGCTATTCTGGGAGAACTCAATGGCAATGAAGGGCAACTGACGGCTTCTGTCATTGCTGACCGTATTGGGATTACCCGCTCAGTGATTGTTAATGCCTTGCGCAAGCTGGAAAGTGCGGGGATTATTGAAAGCCGCTCGCTGGGGATGAAGGGAACTTATCTGAAAGTACTGATTCCAGATGTTTTTGAGGAAATTAAAAAGAGGGATTACTAATGGCAAGAGCGCTGATTTCCATTGATTATACAGTTGATTTTGTTGCAGATGAGGGCAAGCTGACAGCAGGAGCGCCAGCACAGGCAATTTCTGAAGCCATTGCCCAAGTAACTAAGGCAGCTTTTGATCGGGGCGACTATATCTTCTTTACTATTGATGCTCATGATGAAAATGATGTCTTTCATCCTGAAAGCAAGCTGTTTCCGCCTCACAATATAAAGGGAACGAGCGGTCGCAATCTTTATGGGCCCTTAGCGGATTTTTATGACAAGCATCAAGCGGACTCTCGGGTTTTTTGGATGGATAAACGCCATTATTCTGCCTTTTCCGGTACGGATTTAGATATCCGCCTGCGGGAAAGAAAGGTAGATACGGTCATTTTGACTGGAGTCTTGACGGATATTTGCGTCCTGCATACAGCGATTGATGCCTATAATCTTGGTTATCAGATTCAAGTGGTAGAGCCAGCTGTGGCTTCTCTGTCAGAGGAAAATCACAAATTTGCCTTAAATCACTTGCAAAATGTTCTAGGTTCGACTATAATAGATACAATTTAAGAGTAAAAGAGAAGCAGAGTAGGCTTGCTGACTTGCACAGAGAGTACTGATAGCTGAGAGCAGTACCAAGAAAGCAAAAACCGAAGAACATGCTTCGTAATCTTTTGTGTGATTAAGCACAAACGTCGCTCACGTTACGAGCGTAGAGGCTGCCTTTTAGGGTGGCGAATAACAGTGGTACCACGGCTTTCGTCTGTTTCAGAGACGGAGGCCCTTTTCTTTTGCCGCGATTCAAGTGAAGACGATGGAAGAACGTGGTAATATCCTGAACAACAGGGCGAAGCTACAAATTGATGTGAGAGGGAAAGAATATGAAAGAAATTTTTATCGGAAACTATGGTTTAGAGCAGGTCGGACAGACCATGACCGCAACTGGCTGGGTGGCCAATATCCGCAATCACGGCAAGCTAGCCTTTATTGAATTACGGGACCGTGAGGGCTTGCTTCAGGTCTTCGTTGGTGGTGAGATAGAAGATTTTGCTAAGCTGGAAGACATTGGCAAAGAAGATGTCATTGCAGTGACAGGGCAAGTTGTTCAGCGGGAAGAGCGTTTTGTCAACAAGGCCATCAAGTCTGGTCAGGTTGAGCTGAGGGCAGAGAAGATTGAGGTAATTGCTAGCAGTAAGGCCCTGCCTTTTGAACTGGACCAGCATGCCTATACGGGCGAAGACCTGCGTCAGAAATATCGCTATCTAGACTTGCGTCGTGAGAAGATGACCCATAACCTCAAGCTTCGTCATCAGGTTACATCAACCATTCGAGAATATTTGAATGGTTTGGACTTTTTGGAAGTGGAGACGCCGTATCTGACCAAGTCAACTCCTGAAGGGGCTAGAGACTTCTTGGTTCCTAGTCGGGTCTTTAAAAATCAATTCTACGCGCTGCCTCAGAGCCCACAGATGCTCAAGCAGTTGCTGATGGGAGCTGGCCTTGAGCGCTATTATCAGATTGTTCGTTGTTTCCGCGACGAAGATTTGCGGGGCGACCGTCAGCCGGAGTTTACTCAGGTGGACTTGGAGCTGAGTTTTGCCAGCGAGGAAGAAATCCGAGCTCTGGTTGAAGCTATGCTCAAGGCTGTTGTTAAGAAAACTCATGGTTTAGAGTTGACAGAAGATTTTCCGACTATCAGCTATGAAGAGGCTATGAGCCGCTTTGGTTCTGATAAGCCAGATACGCGCTTTGGTTTAGAGCTAAAGAGTTTGACGGATTTGTGTCAGTCTAATGACTCGCTTCTCATCAAGAAAGCCTTGGATAACCAAGAGGAAGTGATGGGAATCTGTGTGCCAGATGCAGCTAGTGCTTTTAGTAAGAAACAGCTGAGTCACTACTATCAGGAAATGAAGGAATTTGGCTGCAGTCGTTTTGCCAGTCTAAAGGTTGAAGATGGCCAGTTAGTTGGAGATTTGGCTAGCACCTTTGAAGCTGAGAGTCAGGATTTACTAGCATGTTTTGAGGCCAAGGATGGAGACCTCATCCTGCTAGTCATGGCTAAGAAACGTCGGGCTCAGGAAGCTTTGGGACATCTGCGTCTAGAAGTCGCAAAAGCTTTGGATTTGATTGACCCAAGCCTACTTCATTTCCTCTGGATTGTGGATTGGCCGCTGCTGGAGTGGAATGAAGACCAAAACCGTTATCAAGCCATGCACCATCCTTTCACACAGGGCATTTTTGAAGAAGGTCAGGAGCCAGACCAATTCCGCAGTCACGCTTATGACATCGTCTTGAATGGCTATGAAATTGGTGGGGGCAGTCTGCGGATTCATGATCGGAAGGCTCAGGAAGCGATGTTTGAGCTGCTGGGCATGTGCCGAGAAGACTATGAGCGGGACTTCGGTTTCTTCTTAGAAGCCTTGGAGTATAGCTTCCCACCACATGGCGGCTTGGCTCTAGGCTTAGATCGCTTGGTTATGATTTTGGCTGGGGAAGAAAATATCCGCCAAGTCATTGCCTTTCCGAAAAATGGTACTGGTTTTGACCCTATGCTGGAAAGTCCAAGTTTGGTGGACCAAAGACAGCTCAAAGAACTGCATTTGGAATTGAAGAATTAGCCTGAAATATGGTAAAATGAAATGATGCGAATTCCTGAAGAAATCAGGAAGAAGCCAAAGAAAGAGGTCGCAGCTACGAGAGCTTGGCGCCCCTATCTTAGCAAAATAATGCGAGCTAAAGCCTCGAAAACAAAGATTTCTCTGAGATTTATCGTTTTCGGTCGGTATTCATGCTCGTCTATCTTATGAAAGGAATCAGAGATGAAGATTACTCAAGAAGAAGTAAGTCACGTTGCAAAACTGTCAAAACTGGCTTTTTCACCAGAAGAGACAGCTGAGTTTGCGACAACCTTGTCTAAAATTGTCGACATGGTCGAATTGCTCAATGAAGTGGATACGGAGGGTGTGCCTTTCACTTCCAATGTAGCAGCTAACATCAACTATATGCGAGAAGATGTGGCTCAGCCGGGCTGGAACCGAGAAGAGCTTTTCCAAAATGTACC
Organism: Streptococcus cristatus; assembly: GCA_905372795.1. GTDB lineage: Bacteria > Bacillota > Bacilli > Lactobacillales > Streptococcaceae > Streptococcus > Streptococcus cristatus_J. Next base: position 11,369 of record CAJPQE010000010.1, read on the forward strand.
TGAAAAAGAGCGGGGCTACATCAAAGTTCCTGCCATCCTAGATGACGGAGGAGATGCCTAATGACTTTTAATCACAAGACCATTGAAGAGTTGCATGATCTGCTGGTCAAGAAAGAAATTTCTGCAGTAGAGTTAACTCAGGCGACTTTGGCAGACATCAAAGAACGTGAAGCAGCTGTGGACAGCTTCATTACTGTCAGCGAAGAGGAAGCATTGGCTCAGGCAGCAGCTCTGGATGCCAAGGGCATTGATGCTGACAATCTCATGAGCGGAATTCCGCTGGCGGTTAAGGACAATATCTCAACCAAGGGGATTTTGACAACAGCTGCATCTAAAATGCTCTACAACTATAAACCAATTTTCGATGCGACCAGTGTAGAGAAGCTCTATGGTAAGGATATGATTATCGTTGGGAAAACCAACATGGACGAGTTTGCCATGGGGGGATCCAGCGAAAACTCTTACTTTAAGACGACTAAGAATGCTTGGGACAGTAGCAAGGTTCCTGGTGGCTCATCTGGTGGTTCAGCGACAGCTGTTGCCTCTGGTCAGGTTCGTCTGTCACTGGGTTCAGATACGGGTGGTTCTATTCGCCAGCCGGCTTCCTTTAACGGTGTAGTCGGCCTCAAGCCCACCTACGGACGGGTTTCCCGTTTTGGGCTCATTGCTTTTGGTTCTTCCTTAGACCAGATTGGGCCTTTCTCTCAGACGGTTAAGGAAAATGCCCAGCTTCTGAATGTTATTTCTGGTAATGATCCTAAGGATTCTACATCATCACAAGAGGCAGTGCCAGACTTTACCAGCAAGATTGGCCAAGACATCAAAGGCATGAAGATTGCCCTGCCTAAGGAATACATGGGTGAGGGAATTGACAGCAAGGTTAAGGAAACGATTCTGGCAGCAGCCAAGCACTTGGAAAGTCTAGGAGCCATCGTTGAAGAAGTTAGCCTGCCCCACAGCAAGTACGGCGTGGCAGTTTACTATATCATTGCTTCCTCTGAAGCTAGTTCTAACCTGCAGCGTTTTGACGGTATTCGCTATGGCTACCGCGCAGAAGGCATTGAAAATCTAGAAGATGTTTATGTCAAATCTCGCAGCGAAGGCTTTGGTGAAGAGGTGAAACGCCGCATCATGCTGGGAACTTTCAGTTTGTCATCCGGCTACTACGATGCTTACTTCAAGAAAGCTGGTCAGGTTCGGACCTTGATCATGCAGGATTTTGCTAAGGTTTTTGCAAAATACGATTTAATCTTAGGCCCAACTGCACCAACGGTAGCTTATGACTTGGGAAGTCAAAACCAAGATCCAGTGGCCATGTATTTGGCTGACCTTTTGACCATTCCAGTCAATCTAGCTGGCCTACCGGGCATTTCAATCCCAGCTGGCTTTGCAGATGGTCTTCCTGTCGGCCTGCAGCTGATTGGTAACCACTTCGATGAAGCGACCATCTATCAGGCAGCCGCAGCATTTGAAGCGACGACTGACTATCACAAACAGCAGCCAGTTATCTTTGGAGGTGAAAAATAATGAACTTTGAAACAGTTATTGGACTGGAAGTCCATGTTGAATTGAAGACCAATTCAAAAATTTTCTCACCGGCTCCAGCTCACTTCGGTGAAGATCCTAATGCCAACACCAATATCATTGACTGGTCTTTCCCAGGTGTCCTGCCTGTTATGAACAAGGGTGTCATCGACTATGGAATCAAGGCTGCTCTGGCCTTGAACATGGATATTCACCAGAAGATGCACTTTGACCGCAAGAACTACTTCTATCCTGACAATCCCAAAGCCTATCAAATTTCTCAGTTTGATGAGCCGATTGGCTACAATGGCTGGATTGAAATTGAGCTAGAAGATGGCACGACCAAGAAAATCCGTATCGAGCGGGCCCACTTGGAAGAAGATGCCGGAAAGAATACCCATGGCAGCGATGGCTACTCTTATGTGGACCTCAATCGCCAAGGGGTGCCGCTGATTGAGATTGTATCCGAAGCAGATATGCGCAGTCCAGAAGAAGCTTATGCCTATCTGACTGCTCTCAAGGAAATCATCCAGTACACGGGCATTTCTGATGTCAAGATGGAAGAGGGCTCTATGCGGGTTGATGCCAATATTTCCATTCGTCCTTACGGCCAGGAAGAATTTGGTACCAAGACTGAGCTGAAAAACCTTAACTCCTTCAACTTTGTTCGCAAGGGTCTAGCATTTGAGGAAAAACGCCAGGCTGAAATCCTACGCAGCGGTGGTCAAATCCGTCAGGAAACCCGTCGTTACGACGAAGCAACTGGCGAAACCCTGCTCATGCGGGTTAAGGAAGGTTCCGCAGACTACCGTTACTTCCCAGAGCCTGATCTACCGATCTTTGAGATTGAAGATGCTTGGATTGACCAAGTACGCAGTAGCCTGCCAGCCTTTCCAAAAGAGCGCCGGGCTAAGTATGTGGGCGACTACGGTCTGTCTGACTATGATGCTAAGCAGCTGACAGCGACGAAAGCTGTGTCAGATTTCTTTGAAGTAGCTGTTGCGGCAGGTGGCGATGCTAAATCTGTCTCTAACTGGCTCCAAGGAGAAGTGGCGCAATACCTCAATGCAGAAGGTAAGACCATCTCTGAGATTGAGCTGACTCCTGAGAACCTGACTGAGATGATTGCGCTGATTGCAGATGGCACAATTTCCTCTAAGATTGCTAAGAAGGTCTTTGTTCATCTGGCTAAAAATGGTGGCTCTGCCAAGGAATATGTACAAAAAGCAGGCCTGATTCAAATCTCAGATCCTGCCCAGCTTCTTCCAATCATCCAGCAAGTCTTTGCGGATAATGAAAAAGCCATCAATGACTATAAGGGCGGCAACAAGAATGCGGCTAAGTCCTTGATTGGTCAGCTCATGAAGGCTACTAAGGGGCAAGCCAACCCACAAGTAGCACAAAAATTGCTGAACGAAGAGTTGGAAAAACTTTAGAAATAAGCAGAAAACCAGTCGTGAGGCTGGTTTTCACCTTTTATTTGAATGGAACTTATGGTAAAATAGATAAAAAATAAAGGAGTCCTTATGTCAGAAATTAAAGTAAAACGTGGAACAGGTTTTGTAGGGATTATTGGGAATTTTCCAATTTTAATCAATGGTCAAAAGGTTGGTACAATCCAGAATGGCGACGAGGCCGTCTTTCCTATTGAGGGAGAAGAAGCTGTTGTTCGTGTAGGAGCTGCTCCTATGAGAACCAAGCCAGTGACAGTTAAAGCAGGGCAAACTTTGCTAGTTGAAACAAATTTTACTAATTTTTCTATCTGTCTAGGAGTTTTGTTGCTCGGCCTGTTCTTTGGTGGTCTAGTGCGTGCAATTCTCTTAATTCTTTATATTGTTTTAATGTTTCTTCTGCCTTTTTACTCAGCTAGGATTGAAGAATAAACTGAAGAGTTTTTGTTGATAGGTTAGCTTGAAATAAAGGAGTTTTTGATGCCAAAATTTACCATTACGCGTGCTACCGGTATAGTTGGAGTTGCCCAAAATGTTGCGGTATATCTAAATGGAGAACTTGTGGATAAACTTGCGAAGGATGAAAGTAAAACGCTGACTTTTGAGGGAGACAGTGTTGAACTACAGGTTGGACAAAGTTTTATGAAGTCGCATAAGATTCAGGTAAAAGATAGTCAGAAGGTACTTGTTACAGCTTCTGGAATGCGGGCTATGCTAGGAATTATTGGCTTTATCTTAGGTTTGCCTTATCTACTTCTTGAGATAGAGGATTAAACATCTTTAAGCTCAGCTAAGTCATAAAAAATCGGTCAAAACAGACTGATTTTTCTTTATGGTTTATGTTATAATGATCAAAGCTAACAGAAAGAGGTTTGGGATGTCAAAAGTTTTAAGGGGAACCCTTTATACCTTGGCCGCGGGGATTGCTTGGGGGTTGTCGGGAACAAGTGGTCAGTATCTGATGGAGCATGGTTTTTCCGCACTGAGCTTGACCAATGTACGCTTGTTGCTAGCGGGTTTGGTCTTGATGATGTTGGCTTATGCGACAAATAAAGATTCTTTTAAAGAGATTTGGAAATATAAGAGCTCTCTTCTACACATTTCACTTTTTGCAGTTCTAGGCTTATTCATCAATCAATATGCATATTTAGCGGCCATTCATGAGACGAATGCAGGAACAGCAACGGTCTTACAATATCTCTGTCCAGTTGGAGTTTTGGCATACACTTGTATCAAAGACAGAGTAACACCGACTGTGGTTCAGGTTTGCTCTATGATTTTGGCTATCGGTGGAACCTTTCTGATTGCGACCCACGGTCAGGTCAATCAGCTCTCGATGACGCCAAAAGGCTTATTTTTAGGCATTTTCTCAGCCTTTACTTATGCACTTTATATTCTTTTGCCGATTGGGCTCATTAAAAGGTGGGGAAGCATGCTGGTTATCGGCATTGGCATGACCATTGCAGGTATCTTGCTCCTTCCTTTCAGCGGTATTTTCCAGCATCAGTGGCAAGTCCGTTCGGATATCCTTCTGGCCTTGGTCGGCATCATTGTCATTGGAACAATCTTTGCTTACACCGTCTTTTTGAAGGGAACAAGCCTGGTCGGTCCTGTCAAATCTAGCCTCCTAGCCTCGATTGAGCCAATTTCAGCGGTCTTCTTTGCCTTTGTCATTATGAATGAACGCTTTTATCTACTTGATTTTGTAGGTATGGGCATGATTTTGCTGGCTGTCCTGTTGATATCTGTCAAGGACTTGATCTTGGAAAAGAAAAAAGGTTTATTATAAGTAAGAAAGAATAAGGAAAGACCTAGCTCTGAATAGAGCTAGGTCTTTGTTGTTTATTTATTCGGTTTATTCATTGCTTTCTGAGTTGCCAAAGAATGCTTTATACAAAGCACGGATGGCTTCTTTTTCTTGGTTCTTATTGACAACAAACATGATAGAAACTTCACTGGAACCTTGTGACATCATTTGGATATTGATTTTGTTGTCAGAAAGAGCTCTAGTCGCAGTAGCAGTTACCCCGATATGACTTTTCATTTTTTCGCCGACAATCATGATGATAGAAAGATCATGCTCAATCTCAGCGTAGTCTACTTCTGCCTTTTGTACAAGTTGGCGCAGAATTTCTTCTTCTTTGATTGGAGTTAATTCACGTTCGCGAAGAATGATGGAAAGATCATCGATTCCTGTTGGCATATGCTCCCAACCGATATTTAAATCTTCCAAAATCTGAAGCGCCTTTCGGCCAAATCCAACTTCTCGGTTCATGAGATACTTGGACATATTAATACTTACGAAGCCAGAATCACCAGCGATTCCTACAACAGGAGGATGATCTTCGCTATGTTTATGGACGATACGCGTACCAGGGTGCTCTGGATTGTTGGTATTTTTGATAACGAGTGGAATTTTTCCGCGATAGGCTGGAAGCAGGGCTTCATCGTGAAGGACAGTAAAACCTGCATAGGCTAATTCTCGCATTTCACGGTAAGTAAGCTCAGCGATAGAGCGTGGCTTATGAATAATCCCAGGGTGAGCAGCAAAGATGCCGTCCACATCAGTGAAGTTTTCATAGACGTCAGCTTTGACACCAGCTGCAATAATTGATCCTGTAATATCTGAGCCACCACGAGAAAAAGTACAGATCTGTCCATCTTGAGTGACACCAAAGAAGCCAGGGATGACAAGGACTTCATCGGAATGAATTAGTTCTTCCAATTTATCATAGCTTGAAGGAAGGATCCGAGCATTTCCTGGTTCGCTTGAAACCACTAGTCCAGCTTCTCTAGGATGGACGTAGCGAGCCGGGATGCCATTGTGGTTAAAGTAAGCTGCGATGAGCTTAGCATTGTTGTTTTCACCAGCTGCTAGGAAAGTATCGTAAAGAAATTCATTATTTTCAATTGGCAGAGTAGCTAGGGAGATGATGCTCTTAGAAATTTTTTCAATAATTGCAGATTTTAGACCTAGCTCAGAGACCATATCGGAGTAGCGTTTAATAATCCAATTTTGCTCCTTTGAGACATCATTTCCTGCAATGTACTGGCGATAATACTTAATCAGGGCATCGGTGACTTTTGTATCTTGGTCATCTCTTTTTCCTGGTGCAGAAACGACAACGAAGCGACGCTCAGCATCAGACTTTACAATATGTAAGACTTTTTCTAATTGTGAAGCAGAAGCGAGTGAACTTCCGCCAAATTTTACAACTTTCATAGAAACTCCTAAAGATGATTTAGGAAAAATTATAACAAAATTCTGAAAATTTTGCAAATCTATCAGAAGCATCGCTTTATATAAATTTATTGCAAAAATAAGCAAAAAACGAATATGAAATCAAATTTTCCAGTTTTTGTTTTCTTTCTTACATCTTTTATGCTAGAATAAATGTAATTTGACTATCAAATTATTTAATTATAAAATGAAATGACTGTAATTACCCAGTCTGGAATGGAGTTAGAATGACTTTTAATGGTATTCTTTATAAGGTAGTTGATGAAGTGGCGACTATTACCTTCAATCGCCCTGAAGTTTCAAATGGTTTCAATATTCCGATGTGTGAGGAGATTTTAGAAGCGATTGAGCTGGCCGCAAATGATGAGGCAGTGAAGTTTTTAGTGATCAATGCCAATGGGAAGGTCTTTTCTGTCGGTGGCGACCTAGCTGAGATGCAAAGAGCTGTCAGTGCTGACGATATTCAATCCTTGGTAAAAATTGCAGAGCTGGTCAATGACATTTCTTTTGCCATGAAACGACTACCCAAGCCAGTTATCATGAGTGTGGATGGCCCTGTTGCTGGTGCAGCTGCCAATATGGTCGTGGCTGCAGATTTCTGCATTGCGACGGAAAAATCTCGCTTCATTCAAGCTTTTGTGGGAGTGGGCTTAGCGCCAGACGCCGGTGGGCTTTATCTTCTGACTCGGGCAATTGGTGTGACTCGGGCAACCCATTTGGTTATGACTGGAGAGGCTCTGACTGCAGAGAAGGCTCTGGATTATGGTTTACTCTATAAGGTCTGTGAAGCAGAGAAGCTAGAAAAAACAACGGAACAGTTGCTGAAGAAGCTAAAACGCGGTTCGCTGAATTCTTACAGAGCTATGAAAGAAATGGTCTGGAAGAGCCTGTTCAGCGGTTGGAAAGAATATGCGGAGTTGGAGTTATCTTTACAGAAGTCCCTTGCTTTCACTGAGGACTTCAAAGAAGGTGTCCAAGCTTATACTGAGAAGCGTCGTCCACAATTTACAGGTAAGTAAGGATTTGTAGGATAAGAAAATTGTTTGAAAATCAAATAAATTTTCAAAAGGACTTGCAAATTATTTTGAGATCTGATAAAATTTGAATGTCAAAGTATTTATGAAGGAGGTGTTGGTTTGAATTATCAATTAGTCAATGATTATTTAACATCCATTTTTAATAATGTTTTGGTTATTGAAGAGTCCAGCCTCCGAGGCAGTCAATTTAAAGACGTCTCTATTAAAGAAATGCACACTATTGATGTTATTGGTACCATGCCTAATGCGACTCCAAGCGATATTTCAAAGGAATTGTTAGTCACTTTGGGGACTGTCACAACCAGCTTGAATAACTTGGAGCGTAAAGGGTATATCGAGCGTCGCCGTTCATCCATTGACCGTCGTGTAGTTCATCTGAGTTTGACTAAGAAGGGGAGGCTCTTGTATCGCCTTCATAAACGATTCCACAATCGCATGGTCATGCAAGTAGTGGAAGGAATGTCCTCAGAAGAAAAAAATGCAATGCAAAAAGGTTTGCAGAACTTGTATAATTTTTTAGAGGAGTTGAAATAATGAACTATGCAAGAATTACTCAAGTAGCTCATTATGCTCCAGAGCAGATTGTCACAAATGATGATCTAGCCAAAATTATGGATACAAGTGATGAATGGATCTCAAGTCGAACAGGTATCAAACAGCGACATTTATCTCGGACTGAGTCAACAAGTGATTTAGCTACAAAGGTTGCTGAGCAATTGCTAGAAAAGGCTCAACTGTCTGCTGATCAGCTTGATTTTATCATTGTTGCGACGATCACTCCGGATTCTATGATGCCGTCAACTGCAGCTAGAGTGCAGGCCAATATTGGAGCTGCCAAGGCTTTTGCTTTTGACTTGACGGCAGCATGCAGTGGATTTATCTTTGCCTTATCAACTGGAGAAAAGTTCATTTCCTCTGGTCGCTATCAAAGAGGTTTGGTGATCGGTAGCGAAACGCTTTCGAAAGTCGTTGATTGGTCGGATCGTGCGACGTCAGTCTTATTTGGTGATGGGGCTGGGGGAGTCTTGCTTGAAGCGGCAGAAAAGCAGCATTTTTGGGCTGAAAGTCAGTTTACTGATGGCTTGAGAGGTCAGAGTCTGACTTGTGGTGGACTTGGTTTGTCTTCTCCGTTTTCGGAAAAGCAAGTTGATGACCGCTATTTGAAAATGGAAGGCCGAGCAATCTTTGATTTCGCCATTCGTGATGTGGCACAGTCTATCAAAAATACCATTGAAGAGAGTCCATTTTCAGTGGAGGAGCTTGATTATCTGCTCTTGCATCAGGCTAATATCCGAATTTTAGATAAAATGGCTAAGAAACTCGGAGTTTCTCGGGAAAAACTACCTGCTAATATGATGGAATATGGCAATACTAGTGCAGCTAGCATCCCGATTTTATTATCTGAGTGTGTCCAACAGGACTTGATTAAGCTGAACGGAGATCAGACTATTTTATTGTCAGGTTTCGGTGGAGGTTTGACATGGGGCACGCTTATTGTTACAATTTAGTTAATCATGTGGAAACACATAGATAAAAAATATATTTTTTAAAGGAGTCTATCCATGGCAGTATTTGAAAAAGTACAAGAAATTATCGTTGAGGAACTTGGTAAAGAGCCATCAGAAGTTACACTTGAGTCAACTTTCGATGATCTTGAAGCAGATTCATTGGATTTGTTCCAAGTAATTTCAGAAATCGAAGATGCATTTGACATCCAAATCGAAACTGAAGAAGGCTTGAAAACAGTTGGTGACTTGGTTGCCTACGTAGAAGAAAAAACAAAATAATAAAGATTTGAGAGTATCGCAAGATATTCTCTCTTGTTTAGGTAATAGTTTGAATTTCAAAGTAAAAAGTCTGCTATCTAGCGGTTTGGGCTCAAGCTATTACTTAAGCAATGATTAGAGGAAGGTATTATGCAAACACGAATTACAGAATTATTAGATATTAAATATCCTATTTTCCAAGGTGGTATGGCTTGGGTCGCAGATGGTGACTTGGCTGGTGCTGTTTCAAAGGCTGGTGGTCTTGGGATCATCGGTGGTGGAAATGCGCCTAAGGAAGTGGTGAAAGCCAATATTGATAAGATTAAGTCTTTGACGGATCGTCCTTTCGGCGTCAATATCATGCTTTTGTCGCCTTTTGTAGATGACATCGTGGATTTGGTGATCGAAGAGGGTGTAAAAGTGGTAACGACTGGTGCGGGTAATCCAAGCAAGTACATGGCTCGTTTCCACGAAGCAGGTATTACTGTGATTCCTGTTGTACCAAGTGTGGCTTTGGCTAAACGGATGGAAAAAATTGGAGCGGATGCCGTTATTGCTGAAGGAATGGAAGCTGGTGGTCACATCGGTAAGTTAACGACCATGACCTTGGTTCGTCAGGTTGTAGAAGCAGTTGACATTCCAGTTATTGCGGCTGGTGGTATTGCGGATGGATCTGGTGCTGCGGCTGGCTTTATGTTGGGAGCAGAAGCGGTTCAGGTCGGCACACGCTTTGTTGTAGCTAAGGAATCCAATGCCCATCAAAATTATAAAGATATGATTTTGAAAGCTCGTGATATCGATACGACAATTTCTGCTCAGCACTTCGGTCATGCGGTTCGTGCGCTCAAGAATAAGCTGACTCGCGATTTTGAAAAGGCTGAAAAAGAAGCCTTCAAGCAAGAAAATCCAGACTTGACTGTTTTTGAAAATCTGGGTGCTGGTGCCTTGGCTAATGCAGTTGTCCGTGGCGATGTGGAAAATGGTTCCGTCATGTCTGGTCAGATTGCCGGCTTGGTCAGCAAGGAAGAAACAGTCGAAGAAATCCTCAAGGATATCTATTATGGCGCTGCTGAGAAGATTCAGCAAGAAGCAAAACGTTGGGCAGGAGTAACTAGAAATGACTAAGACAGCCTTTCTATTTGCTGGTCAGGGAGCCCAATATCTGGGAATGGCTCGTGACCTCTATGAGCAGTATGACGTGGTTAAGTCGACTTTTGAGGAAGCGAGTCAAGTTCTGGGCTATGATGTTCGGGCATTGATTGACCAAGATGAAGAAAAACTCAACCAAACTCGCTATACTCAACCAGCAATTTTGACAACTTCTCTTGCTATTTATCGCCTGTTGGCAGAAAAAGGAATCCGTCCTGATATGGTAGCTGGTCTTTCTCTGGGCGAATATTCTGCCTTGGTAGCTGCTGGCGCGCTGGACTTCAAAACAGCGGTAGCTCTAGTCGCAAAACGTGGAGCTTTCATGGAGGAAGCGGCTCCTGTTGGTTCTGGAAAGATGGTTGCGGTGCTAAATGCGAACGTAACTCTTATTGAGGATGCCTGCCAGACGGCTAGTCAGCTAGGAGTGGTCTCTCCTGCCAACTACAATACTCCAGGTCAAATCGTCATTGGGGGAGATGTGGCAGCGGTGGATAAAGCGGTAGAACTCCTCAAGGAAGCAGGTGTGAAACGCTTGATTCCGCTGAATGTTTCAGGTCCTTTCCATACAGCACTCTTAAAACCAGCCAGTGAGCAATTAGCTCAGGTTTTGGCTGAAACAGAATTTGCTGATTTTCAGCTTCCGCTAGTGGGTAATACAGAGGCGGATATCATGGAAACTGGCAGAATTAAGGAATTGTTAACTCGTCAGGTCATGGAGCCGGTTCGTTTCTACGATAGTATTGCTAAAATGCAGGAAGCTGGTGTGACTGAGTTTATCGAGATTGGTCCAGGGAAAGTATTGTCTGGCTTTATGAAGAAAATTGATAAATCAGCAGTTGTTTATTCTGTTGAAAGTGTGGAGACTTTGACAGCCCTGCTGGAAAAATAATGGGGAATACCAATGGAATTAAAGAATAAAAATGTTTTTATTACAGGCTCTAGCCGTGGGATTGGTCTGGCTATTGCCCATAAGTTTGCAAGTGCAGGTGCCAATATTGTCTTGAATGGGCGTGGTCAAATCTCAGACGAAGTTTTAACTGAGTTTGCTGGCTATCCGGTCAAAGTCGTGGCTATTTCAGGCGATGTGTCTGATGGTACTGATGCTAAGCGAATGATTGAAGAGGCGATTGCAGCTTTGGGTTCTGTAGATGTCTTGGTCAATAATGCTGGAATTACCCGCGATAAGATTATGCTCAAGATGACAGAGGAAGACTTCGAGCAAGTGCTGAAGGTCAATCTGACTGGAACCTTCAATATGACGCAAGCTGTCTTGAAACCAATGACCAAGGCTCGTCAGGGAGCAATTATCAACCTATCAAGTGTTGTCGGTTTGACTGGTAATGTCGGCCAGGCCAACTATGCAGCCTCTAAAGCTGGCTTGATTGGATTTTCTAAGTCGGTTGCTCGTGAGGTAGCTGGGCGCAATATCCGTGTCAATGTGATTGCACCAGGCTTTATCGAATCGGATATGACAGACGGGCTTTCTGAAAAAATCAAAGAAGCTTCTCTGGCTCAAATCCCAATGAAGCGGTTCGGAAATACCGAAGAAGTGGCGGATGTTGCCCTATTCTTAGCAGGTCAGGAATACCTTACTGGTCAGGTCATCGCGATTGATGGCGGACTGACAATGCAGTAATTGCTGCATTTGGATTTGACAGTTTACCAATTATCATAAAGGAGTTCACTATGAAACTAAATCGAGTTGTTGTAACAGGTTATGGCTTAACCTCTCCCATCGGAAATACACCAGAAGAATTTTGGAATAGTTTAAAAGAAGGTAAGATTGGGATTGGTCCCATCACCAAGTTTGATCATAGCGATTTTGCTGTTCATAATGCGGCTGAAGTCCAAGACTTTCCTTTTGATAAATACTTTATCAAGAAAGATACCAATCGTTTTGACAACTATTCTTTATATGCCTTGTATGCAGCTCAAGAAGCGGTAACAAATGCCAATCTTGATGTAGAAGCAATTGACAAAGATCGCTTTGGTGTCATCGTGGCTTCTGGTATCGGTGGTATCAAGGAAATCGAAGATCAAGTTATCCGTTTGCATGAAAAAGGTCCAAAACGCGTTAAGCCAATGACTCTTCCAAAAGCCTTACCAAATATGGCTTCAGGAAATGTTGCTATGCGCTTCGGAGCAAACGGGATTTGTAAATCAATCAATACAGCTTGTGCCTCATCAAATGATGCGATTGGGGATGCCTTCCGCTCTATCAAGTTTGGTTTCCAAGATGTCATGTTAGTTGGTGGATCAGAAGCTTCTATCACTCCATTTGCCATTGCTGGTTTCCAAGCTTTGACTGCCCTATCAACTACGGAAGATCCAACTCGTGCTTCTATTCCATTTGATAAAGACCGTAACGGCTTTGTCATGGGAGAAGGTTCTGGTATGTTGGTGCTTGAAAGTCTGGAACACGCTGAAAAACGAGGAGCGACTATCTTGGCTGAAGTAGTTGGCTACGGTAATACCTGTGATGCTTACCACATGACTTCACCTCATCCAGAAGGTCAAGGTGCCATCAAGGCAATCAAATTGGCTTTGGAAGAGGCAGAGATTTCTCCAGAGCAAGTGGCTTATGTCAATGCCCACGGAACTTCCACTCCTGCTAATGAAAAAGGAGAAAGTGGTGCTATTGTAGCTGTTCTTGGTAAAGAAGTACCTGTATCTTCAACCAAGTCATTCACAGGACACTTGCTTGGGGCTGCAGGAGCGGTAGAAGCAATCGCTACCATCGAAGCTATGCGCCATAACTTTGTACCAAAAACAGCCGGAACAAGTGAATTGTCAGACTATATTGAAGCGAACGTTGTTTATGGACAAGGCTTAGAGCAAGAAATTCCTTATGCGATTTCCAATACATTTGGTTTTGGCGGTCACAATGCTGTTCTGGCATTCAAGCGTTGGGAGGGCTAGATGAATATCAATGAAATTAAGGACTTGATGGCTCAGTTTGACCAATCAAGCCTGCGTGAATTTTCTTATAAAAATCAAAGTGATGAATTGACTTTCAGCAAGAATGAAAGTTCTGCCGCAGTCGCAACAACTCCAGCAGCCAGTGCAGCCCCTGTTGTAGCTCCTGTGCAGCCAGCAAGTGCACCTGTAGCTGATATGGTTTCCCAAGCAGCTTCAACTACAGCGCCTGAGCTGGCTCCAGAGGCTCCGGCACCAGCTGCTGAGGGTGATGTCGTGGAAAGTCCTTTGGTTGGCGTGGCTTACTTAGCTGCAGGTCCAGATAAACCAGCTTTTGTCAGTGTAGGAGACCAAGTTAAAAAAGGTCAAACCCTGATGATTATTGAAGCCATGAAGGTCATGAATGAAGTTCCAGCACCTAAAGATGGTCTGGTGACAGAAATTCTGGTTCAGAATGAAGAAATGGTTGAGTTTGGGAAAGGGCTGGTACGCATCAAATGATTGATATCAATGCAATAAAAGAGGCGCTTCCGCATCGCTATCCTATGCTTTTGGTGGACCGTGTATTGGAAGTCAGCAAAGATGAGATTGTCGCTCTGAAAAATGTGACGATCAACGAGCCATTCTTTAACGGACATTTCCCTCAGTATCCAGTTATGCCAGGTGTCTTAATCATGGAAGCACTGGCTCAAACGGCTGGTGTGCTGGAATTGTCTAAAGAAGAAAACAAGGGCAAGCTGGTCTTCTATGCTGGCATGGACAAGGTTAAGTTCAAGAAGCAAGTTGTACCAG
>CAJPQE010000011.1:0-24677 GCA_905372795.1 Streptococcus cristatus
TTATTTATTTTTATGTGACACAGAATAAAAAATATTCCAAATCTAACTGGGGGTTCTTTTAATGAGTTTATAACATAAAAAAGCTTTGGGAACCAAGGCTTTATATGATATCAATCACCGACCACGAAAATGTTTAGCTTACAGAACTGCTAGTGAAGCTCTAGAGGATGAGTTCGAGTAAATGTTGCACTTATTCTTGCAATTTATCATTTACTTGATGCACGAACTCGATATTTTTTTCGTTAATTTGTTTTTGCCCCACTTTTGCCCCATTTTTAAATCCTGACATTGAAAATACCTAAAAGTATTTCCCTAAAATCAGCTATATTTCAACATTTTTGTTTATTTTCAATATGAAAAGTTCTTACAAATTCATGTCGTTATCCTGAGAATAGTTAGAATAAATTAAAATAAGGTCTTTATCTAACACGAAAGCCACATATGTTTATTTTTCATTAACTTGTGTAATGAAAAATAACTGAAAATCTTTTGCATCTTTCTGAGTCGGAAAGTCAATTATAATATTGTCCAACGCAGTACCAAACCACCTATTTGCCGACCTTTTTCTATTGCTTTTACAGATAGGAGTATTCTTCCCTTAGCCAGCCAACGGTTTATCGACTTCATCCTTGCTAATAAACACCTGCTCTGTTAAGACGGGACACTCTTATCCCAAAAAAGTTCCAAAGTCTCACCTGACTCTGGAACTTTTTGATTTCTACACTTATTGTTTGGCTTCCTGTTTTAATTGTTGCACCTGTTCCTCGTACTGGACAAGCTCCTTGTCTTTTATATTGATAGTCGCTTCTGCTTCAGCAATGCGGCTTCTCAGATCTTGAGTCTTGCTATGGTGATAGCTAATACCAATAACACTACCAGCAATGATTCCGATTACTAGACAAGTAAAAATCACCAAAATCAAGGAAGCAGATAGTTGTGTAAAGACAAGACTGACAGTTACTGTTTGACGATTGAGCAGACCAAAGCAGATCACAATGACTAATAAGATCAAACCGCCAATTAGATAAGCCTTATCTTTCAGTGACAATTCATTAAATTTTTTTAGCATAAGTTCCTTTTCTCCTGACTATGTTGATAGAAAACTACACAACATTTAGATATTAACCGAAGCCATTCTACCAGAAAAATTCGATACTGTCAATAATTATTTGATTAACACTCCGTAACTCTACTTGAGTATTTACACATAATTATTGACAGTATCCCGATTTGATCTCGCACTGACATTTATTTATAACAACACTATATATCTAGTATAGCATAATCATTAGGTATTATAGGTTTTCAAACCAAATAGGAAACCTATATGAGTCATTCGTTATTTTTGCCCCACTTTTGCCCCATTTTT
The DNA here is from genome assembly GCA_905372795.1 of Streptococcus cristatus. Lineage (GTDB taxonomy): Bacteria > Bacillota > Bacilli > Lactobacillales > Streptococcaceae > Streptococcus > Streptococcus cristatus_J. The sequence goes on from CAJPQE010000011.1 coordinate 1,370, forward strand.
AAATCCTGACATTGAAAATACCTAAAAGTATTTCCCTAAAATCAGCTATATTTCAACATTTTTGTTTATTTTCAATATGAAAAGTTCTTACAAATTCATGCAGGGGGCATAGAAATAGATAAGAAAAAGCCTTGATTTACAAGGCTTTTTCATTTCATTATCCGCACAATAAAAAGGCTTCAAACCATTGTTTTTGATCAATAGTTTGAAGCCTTTTTTACTTTATTGTTTTCAAAAAAGTTGTATTTTCTTCAATGTGTCCTACATCATGCCGCCCATCATGCTTGGGTCCATAGCTGGTGCTGCTGGAGCAGGTTCTGGTTTATTGGCTACAACAGCTTCTGTTGTCAAAATCAAGCTAGCTACAGAAGCGGCATTTTGCAAGGCTGAGCGCGTCACCTTGACTGGGTCAATGATTCCAGCCTCAATCATGTTGACCCATTCGCCAGTCGCGGCATTAAAGCCTGTACCTGCTTCAGAGTTTTTCAGACGATCGATGACGATAGAGCCTTCGAATCCTGCATTCAGAGCGATTTGACGGACAGGCTCTTCCAAGGCGCGGAGGACGATGTTGCGGCCAGTCGCTTCATCACCTGTTAATTCAAGGGCAGCTACTGCACCCAATACGCTGACAAAGGCTGTACCCCCACCAGAGACGATTCCTTCTTCCACTGCTGCACGGGTCGCATTAAGGGCGTCTTCGATGCGGAGTTTCATTTCTTTGAGTTCGGTTTCGGTTGCAGCTCCGACCTTAATCACCGCCACACCACCTGACAATTTGGCCAGACGTTCTTGCAGTTTTTCCTTGTCAAACTCAGAAGTTGTACTTTCGATTTGCGATTTGATAACGGCCACACGATTGGCAATGGCTTCAGGATTGCCAGAGCCTTCCACAATCACAGTGCTATCCTTGTCAACAGTGACTTTAGAAGCTTGTCCAAGTGCTTCAATGGTCGCATCTTTGAGCTCCAGACCAAGATCTTCTGTAATCACTGTACCGCCTGTCAAGATGGCAATGTCTTCCAGCATAGCCTTGCGACGGTCACCGAAACCTGGTGCTTTAACAGCCACAACATTAAAGGTACCACGAATCTTGTTAAGAACCAATGTTGGCAAAGCTTCACCATCCACATCATCTGCAATAATCAAGAGCGGACGGTTGGTTTTCAAAATACTTTCCAACAATGGCAGAATCTCTTGAATGTTAGAAATTTTCTTGTCTGTAATCAAGATATAAGGGTTGTCCAGATCAGCCACCATTTTTTCACTATCTGTCACCATGTATTGAGACAGGTAGCCACGGTCAAACTGCATTCCTTCTACGACATCCAGCTCTGTTTCCATACCCTTGGACTCTTCGATAGTGATAACGCCATCGTTGCCAACTTTTTCCATAGCTTCAGAGATGTACTCACCGACTTTTTCGCTACGAGAAGAAACGGCAGCAACCTGAGCAATCGCTTCCTTGTTAGAAACTGGAATCGCAGTTTCTTTCAACGCGCTGACAGCAGTCGCAACTGCTGCTTCAATCCCGCGGCGGATACCGATTGGGTTAGCACCAGCTGTAACATTTTTAATCCCTTCGCGGACGATAGCTTGGGTCAAGACAGTAGCAGTCGTTGTTCCGTCACCTGCGATATCGTTAGTTTTTGAAGCCACTTCTGACACCAGCTTAGCGCCCATATTTTCAAAATGGTCTTCCAGTTCGATTTCCTTGGCAATGGTCACACCGTCATTGGTGATGAGGGGTGAACCAAAAGATTTTTCCAAAACAACATTACGACCTTTAGGGCCCAAGGTTACTTTGACAGTATCTGCTAAAATATCCACACCACGAACCATTGCACTACGTGCATCTGATGAAAATTTAATATCTTTTGCCATCTTTAAACCTCTTTCTTCGATTTTTACTCAACAATTGCAAGAATGCTTGCTTCCCCAACAACCAAGAATTTCTCATCTTGATCTTTGACTTCAATGCCAGCATGGCTTTCAACTAAAACCTTATCACCTGGCTTGACACTTGGTGCAACCAGCTCTCCGTTCAACGTACGGATCCCTTGGCCAACTGCGATGACTTTTGCCTCTTTTGTCGCGTCTTGCCCTGCACCAGCAATGACAAAGCCACCAACTTTCTGTTCTTTTTCTTCTACTTTTAAGACCACACGGTCACCTAATGGTTTTAACATCTTTTTCCTCCAAAGATTGAATTTTAGCACTCTATGACACCGAGTGCTAATCTACAGTTATTATTTTATCACTTGGTCAGAAATAGTCAAGAAAAAACTTTGCCAAATGACAAAGTTTTTGGGGGAAATCAATTGGAAATATTATTGGGCTAACTTCAGTTTCTCTTCAAAATCATCAATAACCTTTTGTAAATTTAGTCTACCCTTGTAGATGCCATAGCCAAAGACCAGCATGACAAGAATTCCCAAGATAGCTAAGATGACTCCTACGATAAACAGAAGCAGATTGGTTCGATGAAAGAGATAGATCAGGACAAAATTGATTAATCCCTTTCAAAAAACGAAGGTAGCCTCATGAAATACCTCCGTTTCTGTATATATTTATTCAAATACAAATTGATTGTGGTAGAGCTCAGAATAGAAGCCACCTAGATGCAGCAATTCATGATGATTGCCTCTTTCAATGACTTCCCCATCTTTTAAGACAATAATCTGGTCCGCATTTAATATGGTCTTTAAGCGGTGAGCGATGACAAAGCTGGTTCGGCCTGCCACAATGGCCTCCATCGCACTCTGGATCTTGCTCTCGGTCACCGTATCAACATTGGAGGTGGCCTCATCCAAGATCAGCACTTGAGGATCGGTCAAAAGGGTTCGAGCGATCGAAATCAATTGCTTTTGACCTGTTGAAAAGATGTTTTGATCATCATCTACGATTGTATCGTATTTATCAGGCAAGCTTTCAATATACTCGTGAATATGGGTAGCACGCGCAGCTATTTCAACCATCTCCTGACTTGCATCCGGCACCCCAAATCGGATATTGTCTCGAATGGTTCCGCTGAACAAGACAGAATCTTGCAAAACGATACCTACACGACTGCGCAAGCTATCCAAGTCATAGTCTCGGATATCGCGTCCGTCAAATTCGATACTGCCCTTATCCACATCGTAAAAACGATTGATCAAGTTCATGATGGTCGTCTTGCCCGATCCTGTCGGTCCTACAACGGCAATCATCTTGCCTTTTGGCGCTGAGATGGAAACATCCTTCAAAATCGGCTTACCTTCGACATAAGAGAAATCCACATGCTTTATCTCGACGCCTTCTCTCAGCTCGGTAAAGGCTGGTGCATTCTGCGGACGCACTTCCTCGGGCGCATCAAACATTTCCTGAATCCGATCCGCACCAGTGAAAGCCAGCTGCAGACTTCCCCAGCTTGCCGCAACCTGAATGATGGGCTGATAGTATTGTTGAGAAAACTGTGTAAAGGTTGAAATCAGACCAATGGCTACTGAGGTCTTCACAGTAGGATCATTGAGCATAATGGCTGAACCCACAAAAATTACGATAGCTGTATTGATCAGGCTCATTCCGTTCATGACAGGAAAGAGCAAGCCAGCAAAAGCGCGTCCTCTGAAAGTAGCTGACCGAACCTTATCATTTTGCTGGACAAAGCCTTTGATGACTTCTTCTTGCATTCCCTGCACAATGACTACCTTCTGGCCGGAAATCGTCTCATCCATATAAGCATTGAGCTGACCGACTTCTTTTTGCTGCAAGTCTGTGTACTTGCGAGCCAGTTTGACGATAGACACCAAGACAATGATGGCTACTGGCGTACTGGCAATCGTCACCCAAGCCAGGGTCGCATGCCGCATAAACATGATGACAATCAGGCCGATGTAGAGAGCGATATTGCTCATCACTTGGACTAGGCTCTCGTTGAAAGCCTGCAAGATGTTATCCAAATCGCTGGTAAAACGCGACAAGATATCTCCATCTTGATGGCGGTCAAAGAAGGAAACGGTCAAGCGAGCTAATTTTCCAAAGAGACCCTTGCGCATTTCATTGGTTGAGTAGGAAATGATCCGACTCATCAATAGCATGTAAATCAAGCTCGATAGCGAAAGAAAGATGAAAGCCAGCGCTAAATTCCACATGATTCCTTGGAAAGCGGCAAAGGCTGAAACATCACCTGAAGCAAGCTTGCCACTCGCAAAAGCACTGCCCAACTCCACCAGCTCACTAATGGCTAGACCGGTAAAAATTGGAAAGAGAACCTGTAAAACCGTCGAGATGACAATCATAATCATTACGACCAAAAAGGCCAGTTTATACTGTTTAAAATATTGCCAGAAAAATTTTGCTGTCTTCATCTTAGTCCTCCTTTCCTTTTTGAGTCTCATAAATTTCTCGGTAGACATCATTTGTAGCAACCAAGTCTGCGTGTCTACCTTGGCCAATCAAGCGTCCTTGATCTAGCACCAAAATCTTGTCCGCATGAACCACGGAGCTAATCTTCTGGGCAATGATGATGGTCGTTGTTCCCTTCAAATCCTTGTTCAGCGCCTCTTGGACCAGTTTTTCGGACTTGGCATCCAGAGCGGAAGTCGAGTCATCTAGGATAAGAATATTAGGATTGCTGACGACACCACGCGCGATGGACATTCTTTGCTTTTGTCCACCAGAGAAATTATTTCCTCGTTCTTCGACTTGGCTGTTGTAGGTGTCTTCCATGCGATTGATAAACTCGCTTGCCTGAGCAATGCGCGCCGCCTGTTCTAACTCTGGCAAGCTGGCATTTTGCTTTCCTTGACGCAGATTGTCCGCAATCGTCCCCTTAAATAAAATAGCTTTTTGCAGAACAATAGAGACATTTTTTCTCAGCGAAGCTTCACTAATGTCTCGCAAGTCCTTGCCGCCAATCTTGATAGAACCTTCCTGAGGATCAAAAAGACGTGGAATGAGCTGGGCCAGAGTTGATTTTCCTGCTCCTGTCGCTCCGACAACACCAATCATCTCTCCTGGTTTGACTTCAAAGCTAATATCCTTTAGCATGGGCTCTGTATCTTTCGGATAGGTAAAGGTCACATGGTCAAAGACCAGACTACCTTCCAAATCTTCTTCAGCCTCATTCTTGAAGGTCATCGCTGGCTCTGTATCCAAGACCTCCTTGATCCGCCGAATCGACACCATAGCGCGCGTAACGGTATTGCCCAAAAAGCCAACCATGATGATGGTAAACATGATTTGATTCAAGTAAGAAATGAAAGAGACGATCGAGCTAACCAAGCCTGGATCCATCTGTATCATGCTAGACAAGAGCCACATGGTTAGATAGACAGCCCCGTAGCCGACGATCATCATCATTGGTTGAACGATCGAAAAGGCATAACCAATAAAAAGATTTTGCTCCAAAAGTTCATCTGAAACTTGCGTAAATTTCTGATACTGCTCTCTCTCCTGCACGAAAGATTTGACGACACGGACGCCACGCAGGTTTTCTTTGGCAATCGCATTGATCTTTTCTAAGAGAACTTGGAATTTGGCAAAGCGTGGACCCATCAAGCCCATCATCACTCCTGTCAAAAAGAAGACCAAAAAGACCATCAGGACAATCACCCACCACAAGGAAGGAATGGTCACCACCGCCAAAATAAAGGAACCTAAAAATAGAATAGGCAGGCGAAATAAAATCTGAAATATCATCATGACCAAATTTTGTACTTGGTTGATGTCATTGGTCATGCGGACGACTAGATTCCCTGCATTGAACTGTTCAATATTGGCATAAGAGAAAGTCTGGATTTTCCGAAAGGTTTTTTCCCGTAAATCTGACGACACACCTTGAGCAATATAGGCTGCCAGGGTCACATTTGCACCGCCAGCAAGTAAGCCGACTAGACCAAAGCCCAGTAACCAAGCCCCCAAACGATAGATTTCTTCCCGATTTCCTGACAAAAGAGCATTCAAGACATCTTTGAGATACAGGGGCTGCAACAGCGAGCTAGCTAGCATCAGCGATGTCATCAGAAGAGATAGAAAGATAAATAATTTATAGGCTGATAAAGCTTTTCTGAACATAATTCCTCCTCGTAGATTTTTAACTTTGTTTAGCTTCCTTACTATATCATAGATAAAAACAATGTCAAGTAAGAAATTTCAGTTATTATATGGTACAATATAATAAATAACTCTAAAATTGATTGAGTCCTTTTGTAGGCCTCGTACAAGGAGAAAAGATGGATAAACAACGAATTGCTGTGATTGGCCCTGGCTCTTGGGGAACGGCTCTGTCGCAAGTCCTCAATGATAATGGCCACGAAGTCCGGATTTGGGGCAATATTGCAGAGCAGATTGACGAGATCAATCACCAGCATACAAATAAACGCTATTTCAAAGATGTGGTTCTAAGCGAGGAAATTAAGGCTTATCACGACTTGAAAGATGCTCTAGAAAACGTAGATGCTGTGCTTTTTGTCGTACCGACCAAGGTGACTCGTCTGGTAGCCAAACAAGTTGCACAAACTTTGGATCACAAGGTAAAAATCATGCATGCATCCAAGGGACTGGAACCTAACAGCCACCAACGGATTTCAACTATTTTGGAAGAGGAAATCCCTGCAGACTTGCGCAGTGAGATTGTCGTTGTTTCAGGTCCTAGCCACGCTGAGGAAACCATCGTCCGCGACATTACCCTGATTACCGCAGCATCTAAGGACCTTGAAACCGCTAAATATGTGCAGGAACTCTTCAGCAACCACTATTTCCGCCTCTACACTAATACCGATGTCGTTGGAGTAGAGACAGCAGGTGCTCTGAAAAACATCATCGCAGTTGGAGCTGGTGCTCTCCACGGACTGGGCTATGGCGACAATGCTAAGGCAGCCATCATCACACGCGGGCTGGCTGAAATTACCCGGCTTGGTGTCAAGCTTGGTGCCAGCCCTCTGACTTACAGCGGTCTTTCTGGTGTCGGCGACTTGATTGTCACAGGAACTTCTGTCCACTCTCGCAACTGGCGGGCTGGAGATGCGCTGGGGCGCGGCGAAAAGCTGGCTGATATTGAAGCCAACATGGGCATGGTTATCGAAGGAATCTCTACGACCAAGGCAGCCTACGAACTGGCTCAGGAACTCGGTGTCTACATGCCAATTACCCAAGCTATTTACAAGGTCATCTACGACGGCCATGATATCAAAGATGCCATTCATGATATGATGAATAATGAATTCAAAGCTGAAAATGAGTGGTCTTAATTTACAATATTTTTTATAAAGGAGAAATTTATGCCAAAAGTCAGAAAAGCAGTCATCCCTGCAGCCGGTCTTGGAACCCGCTTCTTGCCAGCCACTAAGGCACTGGCCAAAGAAATGCTGCCAATCGTTGACAAACCAACTATTCAGTTTATCGTCGAAGAAGCTCTTAAATCTGGAATCAAAGACATTCTGGTTGTCACAGGGAAGTCAAAACGCTCCATCGAGGACCACTTTGACTCCAACTTTGAATTAGAATACAACCTCAAAGAAAAGGGCAAGAACGACTTGCTTAAGTTGGTGGATGAAACCACTGGTATTGGCTTGCATTTCATTCGTCAGAGTCATCCACGTGGACTAGGGGATGCTGTTTTACAAGCTAAAGCCTTTGTCGGAAATGAACCTTTTGTGGTCATGCTGGGTGATGATTTGATGGACATTACCAATGACAAGGCAGTGCCACTCACCAAACAACTCATGGATGACTACGCAGCAACCCACGCATCTACCATTGCAGTTATGCAAGTTCCTCACGAAGAAGTCTCTGCTTATGGCGTTATTGCACCGCAAGGCGAAGGTGTCAACGGCCTCTACAGCGTTGAAAAATTTGTTGAAAAACCAGCACCAGAGGATGCACCAAGTGATTTGGCCATTATCGGACGCTACCTGCTAACGCCAGAAATTTTTGAAATCTTGGAAAAACAAACTCCTGGTGCGGGCAATGAAATCCAACTGACTGATGCTATCGATACCCTCAACAAAACTCAGCGCGTTTTTGCCCGAGAATTCAAAGGTGATCGCTATGATGTCGGTGACAAGTTTGGCTTCATGAAAACTTCTATCGATTACGCCCTCAAACACCCTCAAGTCAAAGACGATTTGAAACAGTACATTATCGATTTAGGCAAAAAATTAGATAAGAAAACGAAAAAATAATAGAAGTGCACAAGCAATAGATTAGCTAATGCAACAGCTTTTAACACTATACAAAAAACACCTAGATTTACTAGGTGTTAGATTGAAGAAAAAGTCCATTTTGGACAATTTCTTCAATCTTTTTCTTTTGCTGGATAAAGTAAAAAAACTCTTAAAAATAATATCACATCAACATCTCTAAGAGTTTTCACTATATGGTAATCAACCTCTATCAGCAATAGAAAAATTGACGATAGAGGTTGGCAACATTTTGGAATACCGCTTTAAAAAGCGGTAATTGAATTCATTTCTCAAAAAATTGGTCGTTGAAAAGTCAGAAAAATCAAAATAGCTGCTAATCCAAGGTAGGCTGCCAGTGCTAAAAATCGTTGAGTCTTGCTAAAAGCGTAGCGCTCCCCCGATACTGGTAAGATCACAGCTCCTAAAGCTCCGCCGACTAGACCGCCCAAGTGACCTGCAAGGCTAATTCCCGGTAAAAAACTCATGACCAGATTAACAGCTAGCAAGCTCATATAGGACTGACCCAGCTGCTGCAGATAGTAGTTTCGCGTAGCATAACGAAGCACAACAACGGAAGCAAAAAGGCCGAAAAGAGCAGTAGAAGCCCCAGCTGCCAAGCTATTGGGTGAAAAATAGACCACAAATAAATTCCCCATCACGCCTGACATCAGGTAGAGTATCAAAAATTTCCATGAGCCAAAGATAGCCTCAATCTGTCGACCCAGAAAGTAGAGCGTCAGCATATTGACCACAAAATGCTCCAAGCCAATATGGATAAAAATGGCAGCAAAAACCCGCCAAAACTGCTCCGGCAGCGCTTGAATCGTGTAACCGTGCACGGCTCCAAAGTGATACAAGGCTTCGGAACTGCTGTATTGAAAACCGTAAGAAAGAAACATCAAGACAAAAACAAGGCTCGTTAGGATAAGCAGGATGCTTGTCACAGGATAGTCTCTATCAAAGATTTGCTTCATAAATAAGTAACTCCTTTACCGCAACATCATGTTGAGCTGGTAGAAATTCTGCCTGTTGGACTGCATAAATAGTGCTGATGGATGCTCCTGCAAAATCAGCCAGATAACGGTCATAGTAGCCGCCTCCATAACCAATCCGAAAGCCTTGAGAATTGAAGACTACACCCGGCACATGAATCAGATCAATTTCTGTCTTATCCACAGCCTCTTCACTTATCGGCTCCATAAGTCCAAAAGAGCTTTTTTGCAGGCAACTTTCATCATAATCTACAAATATCATCCGACCCTGGCCATAGGTTTTGGGCACTAAAACCCGCTTGCCATCTAACTGAGCCTGCTTGATAAAGGCTGCAGTTGAGACTTCATGCGGCATGGAAAGATAAGTAGCGATGACCTGAGCGTTTTGATAAGCTGCTGAACTGAGCAAGTGCTGGGTCAGCCAGCTATCTGCCAGCTCTTTTTCTTTTCCCGACAGTTTCTTCATTTGCTTTAGTACAGTTTGTCTCAGCTCTTTTTTCATGCAGCTCGTCCACCTTTTTTATCTTTCGTTGATTTTATAATCTAGGAATTTCCCAATCTTTTCAATCGCAAAGGGCAGTGCTGCCTCATCCGGGGCCATCTTGGGATGATGGAGAGCATAGGGGCTGTCCACTCCCAGCCAGAACATGACGCCCTTGACCTTGCTGAGCAGATAGCCGAAATCCTCGCCTGTCATAGCCGGCGCAATATCAATCAGCTGAACCCCTTCTTCCTTCTGGAAAAAGTCCATCAATTCGTCTGCTAAGCCAGGATGATTTTCTACAGGCAGATAACCGCCTTGCTTGAGTTCCAAGTCCAATTCCAGACCGAAACTTTGAGCCACACCCTCTGCTATTTCCCGTAAGCGCTTCTGAGTCAAGATGTTCATCTCCTGAGTCAGAGTCCGAATGGTGCCATGCAAAAAGGCCGTTTCTGCGATGACATTGTTGGTCGTGCCAGCATGGAGCGAACCAAAGGTCACAACCGCCCCCTCGATAGGATCGACATTGCGGCTGACAATAGTCTGCACCTGGGTGATAAAGTAGCTAGCCGCCACCAAAGCATCATTGGCTTCATGAGGAAAAGCCGCATGCCCCCCCTTCCCCTTAAAAGTCAGCTTGACTTCGCAGGTGCCAGCAAAAAGCGTTCCTCTATTAGTGGCAATATCGCCAACTTTGAGATCTGGCCGCACATGGAGGCCGTAAAATTCATCCGGCAACCAGTCGCCAAAGGCACCGTCTTCGTACATGAGCATACCGCCAGCTTCATTTTCCTCAGCAGGCTGAAAGAGAAAGAGCAAATTGTGGGTAGGCTGAGCCCTCACAGCTTGCTCCAGCAGGCCTAGAGCCACCGTCATGTGCATATCGTGTCCGCAGGCATGCATGCGACCCTCATGAGTGCTGGCAAAGTCCAGACCTGTATCCTCCACAATCGGCAAACCATCAATATCTGTCCGCCAGCCAATCGTCTTATCGGGTGAACTTCCCTTGATAAAGACCAAAATACCAGTCCGCCAAGTTCGGATTTCCACAAAGTCTAGACCTGCTGTCAGGCCATCAATGACCTGCATCAGGTAGGCATGAGTCTTGTATTCTTCCAGACCGATTTCTGGTATCTGGTGTAAATCACGGCGAATGTTCAGATAATCAAGCATTTTTCTTTCCTTTAAAATCTTGTCAGTACAAACAAAGAGTCAGACCGCCCCGATGAAGTTCAAGGGCGGCTATTTTTAACCAATATTAAAGAGTACGCAGAGCGTCTTCCAGAGCTGTCTTCTGCTGGGTCTTCTCGTCAATGGTCTTGATAACTCGTGCTGGAACGCCAGCAACTACTACATTTTCCGGAACATCCTGGGTCACAATCGCACCAGCCGCAACAACGGAACCACTGCCAATTTGTACACCTTCGATCACAACCGCATTGGCACCAATCAGCACATTGTCTCCAACCCGAACTGGCTCAGCACTAGCCGGCTCAATGACTCCCGCCAGAACCGCACCAGCACCGACATGACTGTTTTTGCCGACAATCGCTCGGCCTCCCAGAATGGCACCCATATCAATCATGGTCCCAGCACCAATCTCCGCACCGATATTGATGACTGCTCCCATCATGATGACAGCATTATCGCCAATTTCAACTTGGTCACGGATAATAGCGCCTGGCTCAATGCGGGCATTGATATCGCGCTTGTCCAAGAGCGGTACCGCTGAGTTGCGGGCATCCTGCTCTACGACATAGGTCTTATTTTCCTCTAAGTTCACTAGGAGCGGCTTGATTTCTTCCCAGTCTCCAAAAAGAACATTGCCTAACTTTACAACAGACCAAGGGATTGATCCGTGCAATTCTCCATCAAAGGTTACCTTGACAGGAGTTTTTTTCTTGGCATCAGCGATAAATTTGATAATTTCTTGAGCGTTCATTTTCGTAGCAGACATGGCGTCACCTCTTTGTTCTTTCTATTCTTTGTTGGGGGAGGAAAGTTTCCTCTCCTATCTCTTTTATTTCTCTATTATAACACAATTCGGCTATGCAGTTAGGACTTTATTAGCAGCTAGTATGCTATTTAGTCTCTTGAACTTTATTCAAATGAAATTGTCCATCCTTGCCCTTGACAAAGTTTAAATGGAAGAAGGTTTTATCCTCTGCCCTATAGCCCATAGACATACTGTAATATCCTTTCACCACTGCTTTGTAGTAGTTATTGGGAAGTCCCAAATGTTCTATCACTTCTAGATCAGTGATGCCATTTTCTTCATCTGACGTCATTCCCTTAAGGAAGGAAAGCCGTTCCCCCGTCAAATCCTCATTTTGATAAATATTATAAGCTATGCTGGTAAGATGTAGACCTGAACCAAAATCCCAGAATTGAATGACGGCAAAGCCTCCTCCCTTCAAATCATAGATCAGTGATAATAATCTATCCTTCTTGCCAATCACCGTTTCATCGCTGCTTTTAGCTAAACCATGTTGGCGAACAAAATCGGACACTGTCATATTTTTATCCTCGTCCTCTTCAATCTTATATTTTATAAAATCCCTTGGTTCCCAATCTAAAACTTCGGCATTTGAAGAAGAATATTTTGCTTCTGTTCTTACTAACGGATTCTTTCTGTAAGAATTGTTCCAATTGCCAATTAAGACAAGTAGGCCGATAACAAGGCCAATCAGGGCTAGAGCACTCACTAGCTTGAAAAATGGTGATTTGTGTTTAAACTTTGCGGTTCTCTTAAAAGTTGACTTTGGTACCTGTCTTGTTCCCTCTTTGAGATTTGTTTCAACTAGTAAACTATCCCCTTCCTTAGACTCTCGTTTTAAGGGTTCCCTAGTTCTACTAAATTTTCCCTTATGTTCCCTTCGTAATTTTTCTAAATCTCTTTTTCCCATTCTTCTATCCCTGTCTATGTTAAGAAAAATTCCGCGCTCTCCAGTCTAGGCTCTCAGACTGTGCTTGTCATCATACTTTTTAGACGGTAAAGCCCATTCACTTCGTAAAAAAACAAAGAAACTGTCATATTGTCCGTGGTTGAATATTCAAGAAGAAGTGAATCAACTTTGCCCTTAACTGGTTTATGAGCAAAAATTCTCTTCGGCATCCCCAGTTCCGCAATAGCTTGCTTGATTTCCATCCCTTCTTGCTTACTTTGAGGAATAAGCGACCGATAATCATCAACTGTCTTCGTGATTGATTCCCCAGCATTTTGGAAGAAAGTAGCTGATACTGTAGAAAGCTCCATTCCTCCTCCAGTACTCCTAAGACGCATATTAACAACTCCTTTTCTTCCTGTTAGCTTGTATGAAAGCAGTACCAGTTGACTATTCTCCACACGATTATCCACACTCCCAGAGCTGGCTTTCCCATACTTCTCAACGATATCCTCTGGAGACACATTAGGTTGGTTCATGGTTTTAATCAACTCGAATATCTCTTCGAATGGAAAATCTACCTCTCGATTATCTTCAATAAAAGGTGAACTACTATCCGTCAGGATCTCTATCTTATTTTCTGATTCTACCGGAACAGTATGAACAGACGATATAGCTGATTGATTTCCTTCTGACTTAAAAGTTGGTCGCATATACATCATCAAGAAGCTAATCAGTCCCACTAGACCTGCGGTAATCACTAAGAGTGAGGCATAACGAGATAGCACAGACTTTGCTAAAAGCTGGCCATTAGATTTGCCTGTTGACTCTGTTCGCCGCTTTTCTTTACTTGAAAACTCGAAACCCGACTCTCGAGAGCTATCATTAGAGACGGCTCTCTGCTTTTTTTGGTCTAAACTTGACCTTTTTCTCCAATCTCTTTGGACTTTTCTTCCTTTTCCCATCCTCATCCCCTCCAAGGAACCTAAGTTCCTCTTGCTTTTCTGGTAATTCCTGTCTTTCCGCTAAAAACAACTTCTGCTAAATAAGCCAAGCTCTAGCACCAAGCACTCCCTATCAATAAACACTCTTCCGAGTCAACTCATAGTCACCTGTTGGACTTAAGACAAACTCTAAATAGAGATATCTTCCATCTTTTAGTTTATATTTGATGTAAACTGTCGTTTGGTTCTTATAGTCCACCGACTTATTAATAACTTGTGGCACACCAAATCGTTCTAATACTGCTTGTAAATTTTTACTTGGTGCTGATTTATCCACAGTAAAATCCTGAAAATCTTCCTCAGTCCATAAATCCGAATGAGTTGATTGAGACTGGCTAAGCAATCCTTCCCCTCGAATTGTATTCAGCCTATACTGATCTCCGATAAGATTGAAATAGAGCTTGACGATTTGCCCTCCACCTGATGAGAGATAAAAAAGGTAGAGAGCCTTTTCTTCCCCATCTTTAGCTACACTTCCAGAACTTGCTTTTCCATATCGTTCAGCAATTTCCTCTGCTGTCGGAGATAGTTGCTCACTCGTCCCCTGCCCAGGCGAAGAAACCTGCAGAGCTAGGACATCCTCGAAAGTCCAAGTCATATTTTTTGGCCCCTTATCAGCACTAGAAGTCGACGATGCCGACTCCTGTGGCTCCGAAGCTTCCCATTCGCTAGACGAGTCTGCAACGTAAGCAGAAGCTATATTTTCTTGGCTCGATTCCCAGCTTATTTGGTCAATACTTCTGTCATGAGTGCCCATATTTGAAAGAAAACGATAGAGCAAAAGAAAGACTAATGATAGCAAGACCAGACTCGCCAAAGCAACAACTAGAAACTTAACATTCTCCTTCTTTCTTGTTCTAAGCTTCTTCGATTTCCAACCAGTTTTGACTCCAAACTGCTTCTCTCCTAGCTTTTCTTTCCTTGCTTCTTCCTTTGTCTCTTCGAGGGCAGCTCCTCCCCGTTCCCACTGATTCTTGACCGACGAAGTGTTTCTAGCTTTAAACTTGGATTTGTGCTCCCGCCTCAATGCTTCTAAATTTCTATCTTTCACCTTTTCACCTATCAACTAAATACTTGATTGCTCATTCCCTTTCTACAAACGGCTGATGCTCCTGCTAGGCAAGCGCTAGTGAGCACCTGCATCTCTCGCTTCATTTCCCAAACCCGAACTCTCTGTTAATTGATAGCTCTGAGACTTATTATTTTCAAAAGAAAAACCGATCTCTGTCCCATCCTCTAAACGGTAATAAATCGATAGAGTAGCATTGCCCAAGATTCCCCCATTCCAATCAAGGCGCTCTGGAAGTCCCAACTGACTGACAATCTCTTGATAGGTCTTTCCTTTCTCTATACCAGCAAGTTCTTGACGAGTGAGTTGAGCATTTCGGTTTGGTAGATGCGCACTACTGAGATGAGCACATTTTAGGGACTGCAACTTAGGAGTTTCAGACGGTCCAAAATAGCTCTTAAAAGAGAGGTTAACTTTCGCTTCCGTCCCCGTTTGTGAATAGTCTAAAGCTATCGTCTTGATTAGATCATCTTGTTCCATTTCTTTACCAGACTCAGCTTTCCCTAATTTTGCAACTACCTCATCAACCGTGGTTAGATTTGGAACCGATGAAGTGAAGTCTGAGAACAAGGAAGTAACATCATCATAGCTAATATGAAACTGATACTCTTCTTTTTTAGCAATCCATTCTGGACGATTATCAGATTTCAAATCTTGATCCTTTCCATATGAGTCTAACATAAGAGAAATATCTGCAGCTTTTTCTTTATCTTTTACCTTTTCCATCTCTAGCCATGCTCTTCCAGCGTCAGCCAAAAAAGCCATAATACCCAAACTAGAAAGTAGCATCACCCATATCTTAGAAAAGAATCCTAGTTTTTTCTTCTTAAACTCTACTTTATCTATCTCTCTAGCAAGCTCATTAGAGGATATTCGCGGAGAAAGCTTTGTCTGCTTTGGTTCTGTTACAAGGTCAGACACCGGCTGGCTAGCTTGATTTCCACCAAGGACTTGGTTTTGTTTATTAGCTTTCAGTGATTCTAATCTAGAAATAAGGCGCTTCAGCTCTCTCTGCTTTAATTCCAACAAATTCTGTGATAGAAGCGACAGAGGCTCCTTCACCTGCTGAGCTCCTTCTAACTGCTCAGAAAACACCGGCTGGTCTTGAGAACTTGGTTTAGCCCCATAGCCGGTTTTGTCCTCTATCGAAGAGACGGCAGACGGCTCATTGCCTGAGCTCTCTATTGGAAATACCACTTTTGATGGAGACGAAACAGATGGACGAGGATGATTTTCTTTTGGTCCTCCCTGCACTTCTTTCAGTCCAGCAGATGGTTTGATATGTTTGTCTTCCTTGGTTTTCCATTTGGATAGAAAGGATGATTGGCTATTTGCTGGCTTTTTCGTTTGGGCCTTCTTGAATTTTGATTGATGTTTCTGCCTCAAAGCTTCCAGATTTCTCTTTCCCATAACTCCTCCTCATCTATTGGCTCTTCTATCATCAGAAAGACGACTCTATTAACTTCACACTGACTCTTCGCTGAATGCTGCTATTCTCTTTTCTATACCATTCATACTGGGGGTAACATCCAGCGATTGTATGCACCATGAAACTTGTCATGCTAATATAACTTTATTCCAGTATATCATATTTTGAACTGCCTTAGCTTGAAAGCACACAAGCAAAAAGGCACGAACTCTCGTCCGTGCCCACAAAACCAACTATATATGACTATTTTTGTTTCACTTGTTCAGCCAAAAATAACTTCATCCGAACTCCTTTCCAATCTTGGTCTTCTGTTTTTCTAGAACCGTCCAAATAGCAGCCAGCTCAACTTTCTAGATAAAAGTCTATCACATTGCTACTGCATCTTCTCTGATTGTAACATATAATCAGGGAAAGGAAAACTGCTGCTGAATAGATAAGTAAGTAAAAGACAAGCTAGATAGCGAGCTAACTAACAAAACATGATAAAATCTATTTTTTAAAATAGCAAAAAACCTCCTAGAAGGGAGGTTGTGCCTAGTTTTAGACTTTTATTTTTCTAAATTGCTTGATTTGAAATTTTATTATGGTCAAGCAGTTTCGAAAATCTGAATGGTAGAGCTCTTTTCAATTACTACTGCTTGGTTTGCTGCAACATGGAGAGTGCCCGGCAGGCTGCCCTCTTTTGAACCATCAAAAGAAATCGTGATATGGCCCAGTCCAGTTAAATTTTTTTCTACTACATTTCCTACGGCAGTAATCGAATATTCCTGACTATCTACGACTAGCTTTCCACCTTCTAGTATTGCACCTAGAAGATTTTTGTTATCGATTTTAAAACAATACTCTGCTAAGTCTTCCGGAGCTTCTTCTCCAAACAAAATGAGCATATTGGCATCTTGAATCATATTCTGAGCTTCAGGCCCCACTTGAATTACTTTAGCTTCAAAAATTTTCTTCATCTAATTCCTATTCATCCTTTCTCAAATCTGTCATAAACTTATGCTTATAGATAAGTTTAACATAATAGTTGCTATGTTTACGTGCATCTATCAAAGGTCTACTGATAAAGACCAATACTAGCTATCCAAGCTACTAGCACCCGCGGAACACCATTGAGGAAGCGTGAATAAAGCACAGACGGGACACCAACCTCAACTGTTTCAGACTTGGCTTCAGATAGACCGAGTGCTACAGGAATGAAATCACAACCGTTTTGAGTGTTGATAGCAAATATAGCTGGCAGAGCCATTTGGGGCGGAATATTCCCTTTGCCGATTTCAACTCCAATTAAGGTTCCAATAATCTGACTGATAACAGCTCCAGGGCCTAACAAAGGAGATAGGAATGGCAAGGAACAGATAAAGCCAATCAAAATGAGTCCCCAGATGTTCCCTGCTAGGGGAACCATTAATTTTGCCAGCCAATTTCCAACACCGGAACCTTGAATAACCCCAATCAGCAAGGAAACAAAGGCCATGAAAGGAATGATTGTGTTGAGCATTGTTTGGATGGCTTCACGAGCAGCCTGGTTGAAAGTCGCAACGACCTTCCCAGCGCCCATCCCAATTCGTGCTACAATACTTGTTTCAGCTTTTTGCTCTGTAATTTTTTTAGTAGTATCGTAAGTTGGCTTTTCTGTTACCACAGTTGTCTCTTTTTCATCTTCATTAGCAGCAGAAATTTGATTAAGGCCAACTGCTGACACATAGATTTCCTCAGTGATATATTGAGCTAGAGGGCCACTTTTCCCTGTAGCGACGATATTGATTGTAGGGATCCCCTTTTTAGGATAAATACCGCAGCGAAGAGTACCGCCACAATCCACGATTGCTAAAGCAATTTCCTCATCAGGGATAGAAGTTTTAAACCCGTTAACAGCTTCCATACCGGTCAAATCAGCAATTTTATCTACAATATCTGGCTTTTCTCCGCCGCCAGTGATATAGATAAATTTGTGCTTAGCCTCACTAGGTGTAATGACCAAAGGTCCTCCGAAGCCGCCATTTCCTTTAACAACTTTTATACTCTTATATGACATAATTTCACTCTTTCTATCAATCAAATGTTTTACTCAAGGTAACACCTTGCTGTTTTGCTACATAAGCAGTTGTAAAATCGGTCACCCAACCGCCTACAAAGTTCATGACAAGCCCAACAAGCATGTAACGAATGGCTAAGTCCATTTGACTTAAACCTAAAGTTTGAATTCCTGTTGCAATTCCCATCCATACAAACAATTCCCCAGGATTGATATGCGGAAATACACCATTTGAAGTGTGGCAGAACTGCATCTGAGCTGCTACAAAACTAGGTTTATAATATTCTGGTAAGAAACGTCCCATACTGATTGCCATCGGATTCCCCAGCATAAAGGCTGAAATGAAAGGTAAAATCATATACCGGCTAACAGGATTTTTGGCAGAAATCTTAGCCAGGGAATTGACCTTCTCTTCTCCCAAGAAAGCGATAAGTGTATTCATTGCAATCAATAGCATTAAGACAAGCGGTACAATATTTGTCATCCAGCTAATAAAGGTTTCTCCACCTAATTGGAAGAGTTTCATAAAACTCTCTGCAAAATTTGTAATGTGATTCATAAGGAACTCCCTTTCTTATTTTTTTTAAATAACTGTTTAATAGATAATTGTAAGTAATTCGCATAAAAGCCGAATCCCAGAAAAGAATCAGATGAACTTGTCTCTTTCTCAATACCTGCCTCATGCCAAAGATAGACTTTTCTAGCATCTTCTATGGCTGATTGCATCAACTTATTTTCTTTTCTCACAAGAGGATTATACTTGTCAAAATAATGGATGTCTTCTCCAACATAATCGTCCATATTTTGAAAACGTGCTAAGATTGTGACTCCTTGCATTTTGCTAGCTTTAAGAACCCGACCGTTTTCATCAACCGCGAACATGACAATCGTACCGGATTTGATTCTTCCGGACTCCCTGCCAATCGCTACGCGCCCCAGTTTTCGGAGCATCGTATAGGTCTTATTGAAGTCTTTAAGTTGCTGCCAGCCGAGGAACATTTGAAATACATAAGCTGCCATGACAAATACAGCGAAAATTATTAGCGAACTCATTAAAATACTCCTTTACTCTTAGAAAATGATAGAAACTCTGTCTCTGTTTCTACAGCCCTCAATGCTTCTTTTAGAGAAGGCTCTCCTGCAATTCGAAAAATATCGTCATACAATTCCAGCAATTCACTTTCCATTTTTCTTTCAATTTCTGAGGGAATGGCGACTAGAAAGATAAATTCAATCCATTCATCTTCTTTTTGATAAGGCTCTTCTAGTTTTCCGAACATTAAAATAGTCTTTGCATAACCCTGGTTAATTGTATGGGGGAAGGCAATTCCTCCACCAAAAATGGTTGATTGCTTTTTCTCCCTATCAATTATCCGATTTCTAAACCCTTCATCAATCATCTGAAGCTTCTCTAACTCTGCAACCATATTTAGCAAGTATTGCTGATAGGTTTTTTGGGGGCTCAACCGAAGAAAGCGTAAGCTGACTGTTTCTAGATTTTTTTGATGAAAAG
The DNA here is from genome assembly GCA_905372795.1 of Streptococcus cristatus. Classification (GTDB taxonomy): domain Bacteria; phylum Bacillota; class Bacilli; order Lactobacillales; family Streptococcaceae; genus Streptococcus; species Streptococcus cristatus_J. Next base: position 20,946 of record CAJPQE010000011.1, read on the forward strand.
CATTGGCCCTCTGCCATTCTTCCTGCAGCCATTGATCATCAAAAAGATGATTAACTTGAATGACTGGAGATTTGGAATTTTTATATTTCAGAGGCACCGTCGTAAAAATTGCAAAATATTCCTGGTTCAGCTCTACATTAAAATCCTCTTCAGAATGTTGGGTAATGTCTATATCATTTCCAAGGACTCGCCTGAGTTGCTGAATAATCATCGCAGCAGTTCCTCTTCCTGTTGTGCAAACTACAGCTATCTGCTTGCGAGAACCCTTAACAGCAGAATTTTGCTTTCTTAAAATCATTTCAAAATACAAAGCCAGATATCCGATTTCAGATAATTCCAATTCAGAACCAAAAATTACAGATAGTTCTTCTCCAGCTATTTTTGCCATTTCAAAAGCAAAAGGATATTGAGTTTGAACCTCGCCATGAAATATATCATTAGCTTGCACATGGAAAATCAGTCGATTGATTAAGGGGCCTAGATGAGATTTGATTTCTTCAAATAATTCTTCATCATCAAAGTGAACCAACATTGTTTCTTTGACTTTCTTGACAATCCCTTGAAAAATGTTTGAAAGCTGTTCAGATTGATAAGACGGCTTGCTTAAAGTGTCAATAAAACGGACATTAAACGGAAAACATAAAAAGTCTATCTCAAACTGACTGAGGGAAATCTTATAAGTCATCTCAATATGATAGATTAATTTCTCAGCCAAATGTGTCTCTGTTAAATCATTCCTATAGTAAGGAATAGGACAATTCAACACTCTAGATGTATGAATACGCTCCACCATAATTGAAATGGTCTTTCGAAGGAGTTCCTGTGTTTCTTTAGGGATTTTATAGTCCTGAACTAGCGTCTCCAGAAAAGAAGATGTTGCCTCAGTGAGTGTCCTTCCTTCAAAGTAAGGAGCCACTTGGTGAATATAGAGCAAGCGCAAATTCAGCTCGCTCCCCAAGACCTCCAGCCCACGGTTGGGCTTTCCTGAAATAGTGATAGAGTAACTCTCTGCCAAAGATTTTACTTGTTTTAAATCCTTATTAAGGGTACTTCTACTAACACCTACTTCCTCAGCCAAGTCGTCAATAAGAAGAGGGGAGGTTGACTCAATTAAACGTTTTAGCAAATAGGCAATTCTTTTACTGGAAGAATTGAAGTCACTCTCCTGTTTTAAACTACCAGATAAAATCCTTTCCAACTCTGTATAGTCATACACTTCTAACATTAACTGATCATCTTGTGCGATAATCTGGATATTAGGAGCCAAAACATCATTTAATTGTTGGATACTCTTTTGCAAGGTTTGCAAGCTAATATCCAGTTCTGAGCGCATATCTACCAAGGAATAAGTTGGCTGCGAGACCATTTTATCTAAAATATTATACCACCGATTTACTAAGGTCAACTCTCTTCCCTACCTTCATTGTTTTAACCGCGAGTTTTACCTCCGGCAATATTTGTAGTGACACCTGTTATATAGCTAGAACGGTCTGAAATATAGAACGCTACAAGATCAGCTACTTCCCGTAGTTTCCCACTCCGTCCCAATGGAGTCGTTGAAGTTGAAGCATAACCAGCTCGAATATCTTCTACCGTCTTTCCACGAGTATAAGCAAGAGCTTCCTCATAAGAAAGAGTTCGAAGTCCCGTAGCTTCCATAATTCCTGGAGCAATTCCAACCACACGTACACCATGTTTACCAAGCTCTTTCGCCCATGAACGAGTGTAACTATAGACTGCCGCTTTCGTTGCAGCATAGGCACTTTGTCCTTCAGAACCTTCCAAGCCTGCTTCTGAAGCCATGTTCACAATTACACCTTTTCCGTTTTGAACCAGAATCCGGCCTACTGCCTGACTAACCAAATACAGACCTTTTTGGTTAATCATTGTTACTTTTTCAAACGTTTCATCGTCTAACTCGTAAGGACCTTTAGGATTTTCTGCATCAATTAATAATCTAGGAACATTAATCCCTGCATTATTGACTACCGCATCAATATTGCCAAATCTTTCAACTATTTTGGCAACACCCTCTTCTACTTCAGAGCGAGAAGTTACATCAACTTTTACAAATAATAGATTCGGGTGACGTAAATCGTTGTCGCTAAGATCAAAATTCGCTACATTGACTCCTAATTCCAACAATTCTTCGACGATTGCCTCACCAATCCCAGATGACGCACCCGTCACAAGAACTGTTTTGCCTTTAATGTCTAACCAATCATTCATTTTGATACCTCTCAAATTTTATTTACAAGGCAATTATACAGCGCTTTCATAAAAGAATTAAGACACTCTTTTTTACACTGTTCAAAAAAATAATAAACTAATTAAGAGGCTTGTACTAAAAAATCCACAAGAAATGAACCTGTGGATCTTTTTATATCCTGAATGAACTCAAAGCATATGAGAATCAAAGGCGTGCATTCAACTCAGCACCCAGCTCTTCAAAGCCTGGTTTCCCAAGAAGAGCAAACATGTTTTTCTTATAAGCCTCAACTCCAGGCTGATCAAATGGATTGATACCATTCAGGTAGCCAGAAAGAGCAATAGCTAACTCAAAGAAGTAAATAGTATAGCCCAAAGTGAACTCATCTTGCTCAGGCAGGGTCACAAACATATTTGGCACTCCGCCGTCTGTGTGAGCTAACAGCACTCCATCTGTTGCTTTCTTATTGACAAAGTCAACATCTTTTCCTTGCAGATAGCCAAGGCCATCCAAGTCTTCTGCTAATTCAGGAATCAACACATTTTTGCGAGGCTTATCTACACGAATAACTGTTTCAAAGAGGATACGAGTTCCTTCTTGAATAAATTGCCCCAAAGAGTGCAGATCTGTTGAGAAGTTGGCTGAAGTTGGGTAGATACCTTTTTGGTCTTTACCTTCTGACTCACCAGCCAGTTGCTTCCACCATTCTGAGAAGTATTGCAAAGATGGTTCGTAGTTAGCTAGAACTTCTGTCAGATAACCTTTACGGTACAAGATATTGCGTACAACTGCATATTGATATGCTTCATTTTCAGCCAACTTATCAGAAGCATAAGCCTTGCGAGCAGCATTTGCTCCTTCCATCAACTTGCTGATATCAGCCCCTGCAGCTGCGATTGGCAAGAGTCCCACTGCTGTCAATACTGTAAAACGACCACCAACACTATCAGGCACTACAAAAGTATCCCAGCCATTAGCATCTGCTTCAACCTTAACTGCACCTTTAGCGCGGTCTGTAGTTGCATAAATCCGTTTATTTGCTTCTTCCTGACCATACTTCTTAGCCAAGAGTTCTTTGAAGACACGGAAAGCAATAGCAGGCTCTGTAGTTGTTCCTGACTTAGAAATAACGTTGACAGAGAAATCTTTGTCTGATACATAATCTACCAAATCAGCCAAATAGCTTGAAGAGATAGAATTACCAGCATAGAGGATTTGAGGTGCCTTACGTTCTTCCTTGCTTTGTAGATTTACAAAAGAATTATTCAAGAAATCAATCGCTGCACGTGCCCCTAAATAAGATCCTCCAATACCGATAACAACCAAGACATCGCTGTCTGACTTGATTTGCTCAGCAGCCTTCAAGATGCGGTCAAACTCTTCGCGGTCGTAATTTTCAGGAAGATCCAACCAACCCAAAAAGTCGCTACCAGCACCAGTTCCTTTGCGGATCAATTCGTCTGCTGCAGTTACTTGTGCTTGCATGTACTCCACTTCATGTGGGGCAACAAATTTATCTAAAA
>CAJPQE010000012.1:0-24180 GCA_905372795.1 Streptococcus cristatus
AAGCCTTTGAAGAAGCCAAGAAGCTCAATCCAAATCTCATTATGCTGGGTGAGGGTTGGAAGACTTATGCAGGTGATGAAAATAAAGCAGTCCAGCCTGCTGACCAAACTTGGATGAAGTCAACAGACACGGTAGCAGTCTTCTCAGATGACATTCGCAATACCTTGAAATCGGGTTATCCAAATGAGGGAACGCCAGCCTTTATCACCGGTGGAAAGCGCAATGTAGAAGATGTTTTCAAGAATATCAAGGCGCAGCCAACCAATTTTGAGGCAGATAGCCCAGGGGATGTGATCCAATACATTGCGGCCCATGATAATCTGACCCTCTTTGATATTATTGCCCAGTCGATTAAGAAAGATCCAGCAGTCGCTGCCAATAATCAAGAGATTCATCGCCATCTGCGCCTAGGAAATCTGATGATGCTGACTTCGCAAGGAACTCCATTCATCCACTCTGGTCAAGAGTACGGCCGGACCAAGCAATTCCGCGATCCTGCCTATAAATATCCTGTCTCTGAAGACAAAGTTCCAAACAAAGCGCATTTGTTGACCAATGAGGACGGCACACCGTTTGAATACCCGTATTTCATTCATGATTCTTATGATTCGAGCGACGCGGTCAATCATTTTGACTGGACCAAGGCGACTGATGCGGAGAAATTCCCAGAAAATGCCAAGAGTCGTGCTTATATGAAGGGCTTGATTAGTCTGCGGAAATCAACGGACGCCTTTACCCGCAGCTCCAAAGCAGAAGTAGATCAAAATGTGACCCTCATCACCCAGCCTGGCAAGGATGGCGTTGAGAAAGAAGACCTTGTCCTTGGCTACCAAGTGGTTGCTTCGAATGGCGATATTTATGCAGTCTTTGTCAATGCGGATAAAAAGGAGCGAAACTTCAACTTTGGTGAAACCTACAAGCATCTAGCAGGTGCAGAGGTTGTGGCTGATGGCAATAGCGCAGGCGTTTCTGCTATTTCAAATCCAGCAGGTGTCACTAGAAACAGTAATGGATTGACTCTAGCTCCGCTGACAGCGATAATTTTGCGGATTAAAAAGGCGAGTCCAGCTCAAGAAGAAAAGCCTCAAGATACAAGTAAAGACATCCAGCAAAATCCGTCTCAAGGCAGCGTTAAGGAGCTTCAAAAAGAACAAAGCCCTAGACCTAGCTTGTCGAATAAGCTTGTTCAAGTTCCATCTGCTACTACATCTCCATCTTCAGAGAGTCAAAAACAACTTGCTGCAGAGCCACAGCAGGACAAAGTAAGTCCTACTGAGACTGCTTCGACAGAAAGAGCCTTGCCGAAAACAGGTACAGAAACTTCCCTGCTGGCGATTTTAGGTGGTTCTCTTGCCCTCTTTGCTGGCTTGCTCACTTTTAGAAAGAAGCAATAAAGTGAGAGTGGGACAGAAATCGGTAATTCGTTAGAATTCGATTTCGTCGTCCCACCTCCGCACAGTTGAGTAGGGCTGTAAAAGCTGATGAAATCAGCGTAGTAGAGCCCACTCAACCACTGCGTCTTGCTTGACAATCCAAAGACAATTGAGAGGCTAGGACTTTTGTCCCAAACTCAGCAGTTGTAGAAATCCATGTTTCTCAGCCGTGATAGATAAAAATACGACTTCCATTTTGGAAGTCGTATTTTCTTATTTAGTAGGGATTGAATGAAAATTACACGCTTTTGCCAGGCAAGAGGTTCACAGGCAGGAAGTAGCCGGTCGTTGTGACCTCTTGCTTGTCGATCTTTTGTAGTAATAAATCGACCAGAAGTTTGGCAATCTCCTTCAGTGGCTGTTTAATGGTAGCCAATTGAGGATAATAGTTCTCCACAAAGTAAGTTCCGTCGTAGCCGATGATTTTTAAATCTTTAGGAATCTGGATGTCCAGCTCCTGAGCGACTTTCATCACTAGAATGGCTGTCAAATCATCTGAAGCAAAGATAGCATCTGGCTTCTCATGGGTTAAAATATGCTTGATTTCCATTTCCTTTCGGACGGGAGAATAATCGCTGGAAACATTGATGATTGGAGCGTCCGGTAGAACAGAGGCAAAGCCAGCATGGCGCAGGCCAGTCGGTGAGTTGGAATTATCATTACCAGTAATCATGATGATATTTTGAGCGCCAGCCTTTACCAAGGTCTGAGCAGCCAGCACTCCACCGCCATAGTTGTCTGAGGAGACAACTGGAATATCTGGTGAAAGGTTACGGTCAAAGGAAATGATGGGAGCAGTCACGCGATTGTAGTCTTCGATGCCTAGATTGTGACTGCCGGAGATGATACCATCCACCTGATTAGCCTCCAGCATCTCAAGGTATTCACGCTCCTTATCTGAGTCGTGCTCGCTATTGCAAATGATGGTTTTATAGCCTTGTTTAAAGAGCTCATGCTCCAATTTACCAATTAATTCTGCGTAAAAAACATTGCTGATATTAGGGAAAATGAGTCCGATTAGCTTGGCTGATTTTCCTTGTAGGCTGCGCGCCAGATTGTTAGGCTTGTAAGCCAATTCTCGCATGGCTGCTTCAACCTTGGAAATCGTTTTGTCGGATAAGTAGCCTTTCCTGTTGATGACGCGGGAAACAGTTGTGGGGCTGACTCCTGCTAGTTTTGCTACATCAGTTAGCTTTGCGACCATAATCTAATTCATAGTAAGTACCGGTTGGATTGCCCTTGGTAATAGCAATGCCTGTCTGGTCTTCTCTCGGGAAGACACGGCCGGAAAATACTTTCTCTCCTTTATTGATGAAAATTTCGAAAATTGATTTATCGATGAAGATAGTAGCGTTCGTTGCTTCCTTGCCAATATCACAGCTTCGGCTGGTTCCAAAGTCCAGAGCAAATGGCTCGCCCGCTTGACTGCGGTCAACTGTCACTTGTCCTTCCTTGAGGTCGAAGTTGATGCGTAGGCCCTTGCCATCCTTGTCTGCAAAGAGGACGATTTCGTGTTCGGTGTCCGCAGCGAGATTTAGCTCTAGTTCGTAGCTGTTCTTGCTTTCTGTCAAAGGAGCGAAAGGCTGAGCCTCTGCTCGTAAGTCCTTGATTGCTGGGACTGGGTATTGGTAGAGCTTGCCGTCTTTCAGGGTTAATTCCTTGACGAGGGAGAAGACCCCTTGATGGTCGAAGCGGTCAGATGGGTATTCCACATCAGGCAAGCCTAGCCAGCTGACAGCCAGTGCACGACCGTCAGGTGCGTTGAAAGCTTGGGTGGCATAGCAGTCGAAGCCATAATCCAGATTTTGGATAGGACTAGGATCAATTATAGCAGCTTGATTTATGTCAAACGATTGACCTATTTTATACATATTTGGATAAATGCTGTCATAATCCAGTACGTTCTTAGACAAACCTTGAGGGCAGTAGAGCAGGATTGGCTGGTCATTGATAAAGACTAGGTTTGGACACTCCATCATATAGGCTGTCTTGTCATTGGCGAAGTCTAAATCGCCGACTACTTCCCAGTTGGTATAGTCGTTATTAACAGCCTTGTACAGCTTGACATAGCCTTGTTTGTCTAGATTTTGCCCACCGACAATGGCATAGAATTGCCCTTTGTAATTGAAAATCTGTGGATCGCGGAAGTGGTCGGTCGCTTCAGCAGGCTGCTCAATCAAAACCTTGTCGATTTTTTCGAGCTTGCCTGATTTGTCTAACAAGGCACCGATTTGATAGGGATGACGCACCCAATTTTCATCACGAACATTGCCGGTGTAGAAGAGAAAGAGCTTGTCGTCAAACTGCATGGCAGAGCCTGAGTAGGCACCGTGGCTGTCCAGAGCAGTATCTGGCAGCACTCGAAGGCCAGTTTCAGTGAAGTGAACTAGGTCATTACTTTCTAATTGAACCCAGCATTTGAGACCATGTGCTGCCCCAAAAGGAAAGTTTTGGTAGAAAACCACCCACTTGCCATCAAAATAAGAGAAACCATTGGGGTCATTGAGCAGACCTGTTTGAGGCTCTACATGGTAATTAGCCCGCCAAGGAGATTTAGCGATGTTTTCTTTGATCTGCTGTAGCTCTTCCTGAGTCCAGTCTTCATAACGTTTGTAGCGTTTTTCAGTCGTCCAAGCCAATCTTTTGTCCTCCGAATCATATTATTTCTTATTACTATAGTAAACGTTTTCTGCTGAAAAATCAACATTTAACAGTAAAAAAATATTTTTTCTGCAAAACGCTTGACATATCTCTGAATCATGGTAAAATAATATTCGTAAAGGCGATAAAATCGCTTTCAAAAAGTTTTACAATATTTTATAAGGAGATTTTTGCAAATGAACAATACTGAAATTGCAAAAAAGGTCATCGAAGCCTTGGGTGGACGTGAGAACGTTAACAGTGTAGCCCACTGTGCGACTCGTCTGCGCGTTATGGTTAAAGATGAAGGAAAGATCGACAAAAATACTGTCGAGAATCTAGAAAAAGTTCAGGGTGCTTTCTTTAACTCAGGTCAATACCAAATCATCTTTGGTACAGGTACGGTTAACAAGATTTATGACGAAGTTGTAGCACTTGGCTTGCCAACTTCATCAAAAGATGACATGAAAGCTGAAGCTGCTAAGCAAGGGAATTGGTTCCAACGTGCCATCCGTACATTCGGTGATGTCTTTGTGCCAATTCTCCCAGCTATTGTTGCGACAGGTCTTTTTATGGGAGTTCGTGGAGCAATTGCTCAGGATCAAGTTTTATCTTTATTTGGTACCACAGCGGATGCTTTCAAATCGACTGACTTCTATACTTATACAGTAGTATTAACTGATACAGCCTTCGCTTTCTTCCCAGCTTTGATTTGCTGGTCAGCTTTTAGAGTCTTTGGCGGGAACCCAATCATTGGTTTGGTTCTTGGTCTAATGATGGTTAACTCAGCACTTCCAAATGCTTGGGATGTAGCTGGTCAGGCTACTAAATTTGCTGTTGATCCTTCTAAGGATATTTTAGACAAAATTGCTAATATGGATGTTCTAGGAAGTCTAAAATTTGCTAGCGAAGTTACAGCAACAAAAGCTCATCCAATTTACTTCTTTGGTTTTATTCCGGTGGTTGGCTACCAAAACTCTGTGCTTCCTGCCTTCTTTGTAGGTTTGTTTGGTGCGAAATTTGAAAAATGGCTACACAAGAAAATTCCAGATGTCTTGGACCTTCTTCTTGTTCCATTCCTTACTTTCCTTGTAATGTCTATTTTGGGACTCTTTGTGATTGGTCCGGTCTTCCACATTGTTGAGTCATATGTTTTGAATGGTACAGAGTTCCTTCTTAGCCTTCCGTTTGGTCTTGCTGGTTTGATTATCGGTGCAGTTCACCAACTGATTGTCGTAACTGGTGTTCATCACATCTTTAACTTACTGGAATCTCAGTTGGTATCTCAAACTGGGAAAGATCCATTTAATGCGATTATCACTGCTGCTATGACCGCTCAGGCTGGTGCGACTTTGGCTGTAGCTGTGAAGACAAAATCTAAAAAACTCAAGGCTCTTGCATTCCCAGCAGCACTTTCTGCAGGATTAGGTATTACTGAGCCAGCTATTTTCGGTGTTAACTTGCGCTTCGTTAAACCGTTTGTCATTGGACTGGGTGCTGGTGCTGTTGGTGGTTGGTTAGCTTCTATTATGGGGCTTGCAGGTACAAGTTTCGGTATCACAATTATTCCAGGTACACTCCTTTACCTGAATGGTCAATTGTTGCAATATATCTTTATGGTTGTTCTGACAACTGGTTTGAGTTTTGTTCTGACTTATATGTTCGGATACAAAGACGAAGAAACTGCTGAAGAAAAAGCTGAAACTGAAAAACTTGTCGAAGAAGAAACAACTGGTAATGTTCCAGCGGCTCTCCAAGATGAAACAATCATTTCTCCAATTGTTGGTAGTGCAGTAGCTTTGAGCGATGTAAATGATCCTGTTTTCTCAAGCGGAGCTATGGGTCAAGGGATTGCGATCAAACCAACTGAAGGTGTCGTTTATGCCCCAGCCGATGCAGAAGTGACAATTGCTTTTGCGACAGGCCATGCCTATGGTTTGAAGACAGCTAATGGTGCTGAAATCCTGATCCACGTTGGTATTGACACAGTGTCTATGAATGGCGAAGGATTTGATCAAAAAGTTTCTCAAGGTTCTAAAGTCAAAGCTGGCGATATTATTGGAACTTTTGATGCAGCTAAAATCGCAGCAGCTGGTCTGGATGACACGACTATGGTTATCGTGACTAACACAGCTGACTACGCTTCTGTGACTCCAGTAGCAGAAGGAACTGTTGCTAAAGGCGATGCGATTATTGAAGTGAAAGCTTAATCTTAGCTATAGAAAGTCAACAAAGGAAAGAGGCTGGGACAAAAGTCCTGGCCTCTCAATTGTCTTTGGATTGTCGAGCAAGACGCAGTGGTTGAGTGGGCTCTACTACGCTGATTTCATCAGCTTTTACAGCCCTACTCAACTGTGCGGAGGTGGGACGACGAAATCGAATTCTAACGAATTAGCGATTTCTGTCCCACTCTCTTTTTACTTGAGTGCTAAGATTTACAGAGGAAAATCTAAAATATAGAGCCATTTCCAATATGGAAATATGCTATAATGGAGTATAAAGAATACAAGAGGTGTTTGAAATGACAAAATTGTACGGAAGTTTAGAAGCCGGTGGAACGAAGTTTATCTGTGCTGTGGGCGATGAAAATTTTAATGTTGTAGAAAAAACACAGTTTCCTACGACCACGCCGATTGAGACGCTAGATAAGACGATTGAGTTTTTCTCTCGTTTTGACAATTTAGCAGGTCTGGCAGTCGGCTCTTTCGGTCCAATTGATATTGATCCTAATTCAAAAACATATGGCTACATTACGACAACTCCAAAACCACATTGGGCCAATGTGGATATCGTGGGAGCGCTTCGTCGTGCTTTGAATGTGCCAATCTACTTTACGACAGATGTCAACAGCTCAGCTTATGGTGAAGTTGTAGCCCGTAACAATGCTGGTGGCCACATTGAAAATCTGGTTTATTATACGATTGGAACAGGGATTGGCGCTGGTGCTATCCAACGTGGTGAATTTGTTGGGGGTACAGGCCATCCAGAGATGGGACACTACTATGTAGCTCAGCACCCGATGGATGTGGAAAAAGGCTTTAATGGCGTTTGTCCTTTCCACAAGGGCTGTTTGGAAGGCTTAGCAGCTGGTCCTAGCTTAGAAGCGCGGACGGGTGTGCGTGGTGAAAATATCGAGCTCAATAACTCTGTCTGGGATATTCAGGCGTACTATATTGCGCAGGCAGCTATTCAAGCAACGGTGACGTTCCGTCCAGATGTCATTGTCTTTGGTGGTGGCGTGATGGCACAGCAGCACATGCTGGACCGTGTTCGTGAGAAATTCACTGTCCTGCTCAACGGTTACCTGCCAGTGCCAGATGTGCGTGATTACATTGTCACACCGGCTGTCGCAGGAAATGGCTCGGCTACACTAGGAAATTTTGTCCTCGCAAAAGATATTAGCGAACGCTATGCAAAATAAGTAAACAAGGCGTTGAGAGTGTTCAAATAAACTAAGGAGGCTGAGATAGGGCATCCAGCCTCTTCCATTTGAGGTGAAATATGCAACAAGCAATTGTGAAAGATCCTTTCTTTTTACAGCAAAAATCAGTCCCTGCCACGAAAGCTGATTTATTCTTGGCTCAGGACTTGCAGGATACCTTATTGGCCCATAGAGAGTCTTGTGTCGGTCTTGCTGCCAATATGATTGGTTCCCAAAAGCGGGTGATTATTTTTATGTATGGTATGTTGCCCATGGTCATGTTTAATCCAGCTCTCATTCACAAATCAGGAGCTTATGAAACGGAAGAAGGCTGTCTGTCCTTGACAGGCAGTCGGTTAACTATTCGTTACCAGAAAATCACTGTCGAATATCTGGATCAGAATTGGCTGAAGAAGACCATCACGTTAGAGGATTTCCCAGCGCAAATTTGCCAGCATGAATTGGATCATTTGGAAGGAATTCTCATATAGGAAATATATCTGGAAAGGATAGGAACAGAATGAAAGTATACCAGCGCGATGGAGCAAAATTTTATGTCATGGGCTTTCTCTTACTCTTTGGTATCTTTTTTATCAGGTCTTCTGTATCTATGGATCAGGCCTCCCTTGAGTCAACAAGTCAAAATAGTGCTAATCAACTGGTTCATAGGGCTTCTATCAACGAAGAAGACCAAATAAGAAGGCAGATTACTGAAGAAAGCAACAATATGCTCAATCCAGTCTATTGGGGAATGGGCATAACCGCTATTCATATGATCGTTCTAGGCTATATTTCGAATCATAAACCACCGATTTTAGAGATGGATGAGATGGGAATAAGGCTGAGAGGCTTCTCTGCTAAAAGAGAGAAGTACTTCTTGTGGCAGGAGATTGAGCAAATTGAATACGATTTCTATGGATCTAGTTCAGAACCGGACAGTCGAATTTTATATTTCTATCCTAAAAATCAAGAGGAGAGTGCTGTCTCTTTGAACTTGGATGATGTGAAAAATGCTAGCTTCAATGAACTTCATCAAGAAATTTCCCAACTTGCTCCGCATATCAAGTGGCTTTTTCCGTAGAAATATTATTATAGAGTAGGGATCTGATCTGCTTATTTTATCGATGTAAGATTAGTTGGATAAAAGATAATGGCACAGCTTAGGCTGTGCTTTTTTTGTAACCAATTTCTTAATATGAGAGTTAGAAATGTTGCCTGTTTTACTTAAGACCGCACTTTAAAATTTTCATTTGATCTGCTTGGTCATTTTAGAGATTGCAAGGATGCATTTTTACATGATGGTAATTTTAAACACTATTTACCAGTTTAGTCAAGTATGATAAAATAGAAAAGTCACAGTATTAAGAAATTAAGGAGACAATGATGAAAAAAGTATTTAAATACACAGCCTTGCTTGTGGCAGGGGTGAGCTTAACAGCCTGTGCCTTGCTTCCAAGTCCAAATAAAAAACATTCTAGTAAGCCAAGCCAGGAAACGACTGTCAAAAAATCAGCCAGCAATGGGCAGGTTGATATCCAGATTAAGGATGGCCAGTTCATTATGCCAAGCAACGGATCAGCTGATGCCAAATACTTGGCCTTGTCTTTGGAAATTAAGAATAAAACAAATGATAAGATCATGATTTCCTCTTCAGACATTGGTTTTTATGATTCAGAGGGAGAGAAGATCCAGCCGGTCGGAGTCTATGACGACAAAGAAAACTTTAAAACACTGAGCTATGAAGATTTAGCGGAAGGAAAGACTCTTTCTGGTAATCTGGTCTTTAAGGTTGAAGATGGCAAGAAATATGAACTTCACTATGAGAAGAAATCCTACGGCTCCGATGAAAAAGCAGAAGCCATCAAACTAAAAGTTGATCCTGCGAAATATCCGAATCACGTTGACGAATCGAAAAAATTAGCTTCTGATTACCTCAATGCTGTTTTCTTGGGAGGAGAAGCCAAGACAAAATCCTCCAAAGACAAAGGCGATTTGGTTTTAGGCGGCGATTTGGAGCAAGATAAAAAAGATTATAGAGCAGCCTTTGCAGCAGATTTCACACGTAAATTGCATGATTATCCATTTAGTGATGATGAAATCAATGCTTTCATTGATGCCTATGTGAAAAGTAATGCCAAACGCTCAGAAATTGATTACACAGTAGCGCAGTACATGCCAAATTCAATCGTTATCAAGATCAAACCGAGAACGGTCAGTCTAAATAAAACCATGTATACCTACCGTCAAGATTTTTATGACAAACATCGCTCTGAATATGGAAGCCTGAGTGACGTCTATAAAGCTACCGATAAGAGCTATGCTAATGATATGATGGCTGGAATGGATTCACGTCCTCTTCTTACGCCAGAACGCGATTATCAGTTGAAATTTGTCAAAACAGATGGCAAATGGGTCCTAGAGCGTGATTATTCTTATGAATCCATCGTCAGAGCTTTTGAAGGCGATATATCTTAATAGCAAGATGAGAGAGCGGATGCTTCATTCTGCTCTCTATTTTATTTTGTTTCCTAGTCTAGCTTTGTGCTATACTGGAGGGGAGATATGTAGAGTAAAGGAGTCTAGCATGAAACAATTCTATGATAAATTAGTAAAAACGCGTCATCATCTCCATCAGCATCCAGAGCTGTCTGGTCAAGAATATGAAACAACGGCCTTTCTAAGCCGTTATTTGCAAGACTTGGGGATAAAAATCTTGGACTCTGGCCTAGAGACGGGCTTGATTGCCGAAATTGGTCAAGGAGAGCCGGTGATCGCCTTGAGGGCAGATATCGATGCCTTGCCCATTTTAGAGAAGACCGGTCTGCCTTACGCTAGCCAAAATCCTGGTGTCATGCATGCCTGCGGTCATGATTTTCATCAGACTAGTCTTTTGGGAGCGGCGGAGTTGCTTAAGGCTATGGAAGAAGATTTACAGGGAACCATTCGCCTGATTTTTCAGCCAGCTGAGGAGACCTCTCAAGGAGCCAGTCAAGTTCTGGCTACGGGTTTGCTGGATGATGTAGTTGCGATTATCGGTTTTCACAATATGCCCCAGTTAAAAGCTGGGCAAATGGCCTTGAAGCCGGGAGCTATGATGGCAGGCGTAGAGAAGTTTAAGGTGACTGTTGAAGGAGTCAGTAGTCATGCGGCTCGGCCGGACCTGGGAGTGGATACGGTGCTGACTCTGACCAGCATGATTCAAAATCTTCAAGCTCTGGTTTCTCGGACTGTCTCGCCCTTTGAGCCAGTTGTTTTGTCTGTGACCCACATTGAGGCCGGGGCAACTTGGAATGTCTTGCCGCAAAATGGCTTTTTTGAAGGCACCATTCGTTGTTTTAACCCTAATTTGCAAAAGCGTTTGAAGGCAGATTTTATCCGTATTGTGGAGCATACGGCGGAGAATTTTGGTGCTAAGGTCACTATTGTCTGGGATCAGACTCCGCCAGTGACCTATAATGATCCAGAATTAGCCGAGCTTGTTTTTAAAAACTCCCAGAACATCGGGGAGTTACTGCCTGCTCAGCCGTCTTCAGCTGGCGAAGACTTTGCCTTTTATCAAGAAAGAATCCCTGGTGTCTTTGCTTTTATCGGCTCAAATGGTGCAGCAGATGCGCCTGATCTGCACCATGATAGCATGATGATTGATGATGCAGCCTTTCAGGTTTCTGTTCCTTACTATGTCGAAAACGCTCTCTTTCTCCTCAAACACTATAAGAAATAACTATAGTCTTTCATAGAAAATAAGAACTAGGCAAGCTCCTCTTCTTTTGTTATCATAGAAAAACAAGATTTCGATATTTTCAAATAGTTTGAATAATCGAATCAGTGATAAAGAAAATCTATCACCTTGATAAAAAATATATAATGGTCAGGATTTTCGACTTTTGGTATGATAGAAACATGCTCTTTAGGAGGAGATAGAGATATGAATATTAAAAAAATATTGAAATACACTGCTACTGCTGTGGTAGGAAGTCTTGCAGTTGGGTTGCTTGTAGCCTGCTCATCTTCTGCAAGTAAAGATAGTGCTACAAAGAAAAAGACGATTGAAGTCGGAACGGTTGGAACAACTAAGCCTTTCTCTTATGAGGATAAGGACGGAAAACTAACTGGTTACGAAATTGAAGTGCTTCGTGAAATCTTTAAAGGTTCAGATAAGTACGAAGTCAACTTCAACAAAACCAAATGGGCTTCTGTTTTCTCTGGCTTGGATAGTGACCGCTACCAAATCGGTGCCAATAACATCAGTTATTCAGAAGACCGTGCTGGTAAATACCTCTATACCAACCCTTACGCTAAAAACCCAACCGTCTTGGTGGTTCGTAAAGGAGTGAATATCAAGTCGCTGGACGATATCGGAGGCAAGTCTACTGAGGTTGTTCAAGGTACTTCAACAGCCAAACAACTGGAAAAGTACAATGAAGAACACAGTTCAAATCCAACAACCATCAACTATACAGATGGTACAATCCAGCAAATCTTGGCTAATTTGAATGATGGCCGCTCAGACTACAAGATCTTTGAACGTATCACAGTAGATACTATCATCAAAGACCAAGGTTTAGATAATGTCGAAGTGATTGAACTTCCAAGTGACCAACAACCGTATGTCTATCCGATCCTTGCTTCAGGACAAGAAGAGCTTCAAACCTTCATGAACAAGCGGATCAAGGAACTCTACGAGGATGGAACACTTGAAAAATTATCAAAAGAATTCTTTGGCGGCACTTATTTGCCAGATGCCAAGGATATTAAGTAAGTTCTGATGTTCTTTGCCCTAAACAATCAGAAATAACTTACAACCCTTTCATTAGAAAAAAATATATTTTATAAGGAGATTATCTCATGAAATTGAAAAAATGGTTTGGCGCAACGGCACTCTTAGCTGTAGCAGCATTTGGTTTGGCAGCTTGTTCGTCTTCAACATCAAAAAACGCTAAGTCAGCAGACAGTGCAACAGTGACTGTAAAAGTTGGTGTGATGAACCTTAGCGATACAGAGGAAGCGCGCTGGGACAAGGTTCAGGAAATCCTTGATAAGGAGAAAGCAGGTGTTAAATTGGAGTTCACCCAATTTACAGACTATTCTCAACCTAACCAAGCAGTTCGCGACGGTGATGCGGATATCAATGCCTTCCAACACTACTACTACTTGAAAAACTGGAATAAAGAAAACAATGCTGATTTGGTGTCTGTAGCAGATACTTATATCGCACCAATTCGCCTTTACTCTGGTACTAAAGATGGCAAAAACAAATATACTGATGTAAAAGATATTCCAGAAAACGGAAGCATTGCCGTACCAAATGATCCAACAAATGAAAGCCGTGCCTTGAACCTTCTTCAAGCAGCTGGTTTGATTAAGTTGGACGTGGATTCAACTAAACTTGCAACTGTTGCTAACATCAAAGAAAACAAGAAAAACTTGAAAATTTCTGAATTGGATGCTTCTCAAACAGCAGCTTCTCTTACTTCTGTAGATGCAGCGGTTGTCAACAATACCTTCGTTCGTGAAGCTGGTATTGACTACAAGAGCGCTCTTTACAAAGAAAAGACAGATGAAAATTCTAAACTGTGGTACAACCTGATTGCCGCTAAGAAAGATTGGGAAAAATCTGACAAGGCAGATGCCATCAAGAAAATTATCAAGGCTTACCATACTGACGAAGTTAAAAAAGTCATTGAAGAATCTTCAGATGGTATGGATCAACCAGTTTGGTAAGATTTTATAGAAAAATAATTGAAGATAGAAAGGGCGGGGAATGGATTTCTCCAGCCCTTTATCTGCTATTAGTTAGAGTTTTTATCAGCGAAGATAATTTAGCAATATTAAAACGCTGAGTCACAGACTTACATGACAGCAAGTCTTTGCTCTTTCGTGAATTATAGCAGATAATCTTTAAACAGATGCAAATAGTAGGAGTTATACATGCCTTTCTCAACTGAGAGTGAACAAATTAAAAAATTTGAAAATGATGAGGTAGCCCAACACTATTTTGAGGTGTTGCGGACTTTGATTTCTAAAAAGTCTATCTTTGCCCAGCAAATTGGGCTTAAGGAGGTAGCTACCTATCTGGGAGAAATTTTCACTGCCGCAGGTGCTAAAGTGATGATTGATGACAGTTACACGGCTCCCTTTGTATTGGCAGAGTTTCAGTCGGACAATCCTGAAGCCAAGACTATCATTTTCTATCACCACTATGATACGGTGCCGGCCGATAATGACCAGCCTTGGACCAACGACCCCTTTACTTTGTCGGTTCATTATGGTGTTATGTATGGCCGCGGGGTCGATGATGACAAAGGGCACATTACTGCGCGTTTGACAGCGGTACGTAAGTATATCCGAGAGCATGGTTCGCTGCCAGTCAATATCATCTTCATGATGGAGGGAGCAGAGGAGTCGGCTTCAACAGACTTGGATAAATATCTGGCCAAGCATAAGAAACATTTGCGGGGAGCAGATCTGCTGGTCTGGGAGCAGGGCACGCGTAATAATCTAGGCCAGTTAGAAATTTCTGGTGGAAATAAGGGTATTGTTACCTTTGATATGTCTGTTCGCAGTGCGGAAGTTGATATTCATTCTAGCTATGGCGGTGTCATTAATTCAGCTTCTTGGTACTTGATGGATGCTATCTCTAGCCTGCGTAGTGCTGACGGTCGAATCTTAGTGGAGGGCATCTACGAACAAGTACAGGAGCCCAATGAGCGAGAGATAGCTTTGATTGCCCAGTATGCTCTGAAAACACCAGAAGAGTTGAAGGAAATTTACGGACTCCAGCTTCCAGTCTTGAAAGAGGAAAGACAGGAATTCCTCCGTCGCTTCTATTTTGAGCCAGCCATTAACATTGAAGGATTCGGTTCAGGCTATCAGGGACAAGGAGTCAAAACGATCCTACCAGCATATGCATCTGCCAAGATGGAAGTACGATTGGTACCAGGCTTAGAGCCTCATGATGTCTTGGACAAGATTCGCAAGCAACTGGACAAAAATGGCTATGATAAGGTAGAATTAACTTATACATTGGGAGAAATGAGCTATCGTAGCGATATGAGTGCCCCTTCTATCCTGAATGTGATTGAGCTGGCCAAGGATTTTTATCCAGAGGGCATATCGGTGCTTCCGACATCGGCAGGAACAGGCCCCATGCATACAGTCTTTGAGGCTTTGGAAGTTCCGATGGCTGCCTTTGGCTTGGGAAATGCCAACAGTCGGGATCATGGTGGCGATGAAAATGTCAAGATTGCCGATTATTATACCCATATTGAATTAATCAAGGAGTTAATCAGAAGTTATGAGCAATGAAATTATCAAATTAGACCGTATTGATGTCACTTTTACACAGAAAAATCGTGTCATCAAGGCGGTTGAAGATGTGACCATTCACATCAATCAGGGGGATATTTACGGTATCGTAGGTTATTCTGGTGCCGGAAAGTCAACTTTGGTGCGGGTTATTAACCTTCTGCAGAAGCCATCTGGTGGACGCATTACTGTAGATGGAACAGTCCTGTATGACAAGGAAAGCGTCCAATTGAATGCGGCTCAACTGCGGGAAAAGCGCAAGGACATTGGCATGATTTTCCAGCATTTCAATCTGATGTCCCAGATGACAGCTAAAGAAAATGTCGCATTTGCCTTGAAGCACTCTTCCTTGTCTGCTGCTGAAAAAGAGGAGAAGGTTCGCAAACTTTTAGAATTGGTTGGTCTGGAAGATCGAGCGGATAATTATCCGTCTCAACTGTCTGGCGGTCAGAAGCAGCGCGTGGCGATTGCTAGAGCCTTGGCCAATGACCCGAAAATCTTGATTTCAGATGAAGCGACTTCGGCATTGGACCCTAAAACAACCAAGCAAATTTTGGCCTTGCTTCAGGATTTGAATCAAAAGTTGGGGCTGACGATTGTACTGATCACGCACGAAATGCAGATTGTCAAAGATATTGCTAATCGTGTAGCTGTTATGCAGAATGGGAAATTGATCGAGGAAGGCTCGGTTTTGGATATCTTTACCAATCCACAGAACGAATTGACCCAAGACTTTATCACAACGGCAACAGGTATCACTGAAGCGATGGTTAAAATCAATCAACAGAAGATTGTGCAAGATCTGCCAGCGGATTCTGTTTTGGCACATTTGAAGTATGCTGGTACGGTGACAGATACAGCCATTATCAACGATATCTACAAGCAGTATCAAGTTTCAGCCAATATTTTACATGCTAACATTGAGATTTTAGACAATGTGCCTGTCGGGGAGATGGTAGTCATTTTGTCAGGGAATGCAGAAAATCTTGCGTCTGCTCAAAGCAATTTGCAAGCTGCTGGCGTAGAATTAAAGGTGCTTAAGGGAGGAATTTAGATTGATAGACTTGATTAAAACATTTTTGCCCAATGTCTATAAGATGGGCTGGGCTGGTCAGGCTGGCTGGGGAACAGCGATTTATCTGACCCTTTATATGACGATTATTTCTTTCCTGATCGGTGGGATTCTAGGCTTGATCGCTGGACTTTTCCTGGTATTGACAGCGCCTGGTGGTATTTTAGAAAATAAAACAGCCTTTTTCATCTTGGACAAGGTCACATCCATCTTTCGGGCAATTCCCTTTATCATTCTCCTAGCTTTGATCAATCCTTTCACACGGATGATTGTGGGGACAGGGATTGGTCCAACAGCAGCTTTGGTGCCACTATCTTTGGCAGTCTTTCCTTTCTTTGCTCGTCAGGTGCAGGTGGTTCTATCAGAATTAGACCGCGGTGTGATTGAAGCAGCGCAGGCGGTTGGAGCTAACTCATGGGATATCATTGGTGTTTACCTGCGCGAAGGCTTACCAGACTTGATTCGGGTGACAACAGTGACCCTAATCTCGCTAGTTGGTGAAACAGCTATGGCGGGAGCGATCGGTGCAGGTGGCCTTGGGAACGTAGCGATTGCCTATGGTTATCAACGTTTCAACCAAGACGTGACCATTTTAGCGACTGTTTTGCTCTTGCTTCTTATCTTCTTTATCCAGTTTCTGGGAGATTTCCTAACTAGAAAGATCAGTCATCGCTAGACAGAGAGTGGGACAGAAATCGGTAATTCGTTAGAATTCGATTTCGTCGTCCCACCTCCGCACAGTTGAGTAGGGTTCTATTACGCTGATGAAATCAGCGTAATAGAACCCACTCAACCACTGCGTCTTGCTCGACAATCCAAAGACAGTTTAGAGGCTAGGACTTTTGTCCCAGCCTCCTTTTGTCAACTATCATCCTTTGAAAAGTCTGAAAATTTAATTTACATTCTATTTTCATAATGCTATAATAAAGCTAAGTATAGAAAAATAGCATAATACATTACTTCTTGGCAGTGCTGGATTTTGCCCATGCCGAGGAAAGTTGCTTTAATAAACAACTAGTTTTCCTAGGAAGAAAGCTTATCAAGGATGCTAGATCTACAAACCTTGCTAGAACTTCCTCCTGCAGGAAGGATGGCAAAGCATGAAATGCGCATTTGCACGTATCAAGGATATAGCAATAATAGTTTTATGAAGTTTAAACTTCACAATTAGAAAGGATTCAATAATGACATCGTTAACACTGAAAGAGTTGAAATGGACGGGAGTTTTTGCTCTGCTCTACTTTCTCTGTGTCGGACTAGGAGTACTAGTAGGTCACTTTTTTGACAATGCTGGCAATATGCTCTATGCTCCAGTCTTTGCTGCAGTTTTTGGCGGAAGCGTTTATATGTTGCTACAAAGCAAGATTAAAAAATTTGGAGCGATCAGCTTAGTAGGCCTAATAATGGGAGGATTTTTCCTCCTATCTGGTCATTTTATGATTGCTGGTCTGCCGGGCTTGGTGTTCGGTCTCTTGGCAGACACGATTGCAGGCTTGGGCAAATACGAAAATAAATTCTGGAGTCTGCTTTCCTTTGTTTGTTTCTCTTTTGTCAATTCAGGTCCTATTATCCTCATGTGGCTAGCGCGTCAGGTTTATATTGATAGCTTGGTGGCGCGTGGTAAGACAGCGGAATACATCAATCGGATTTTGCTGCCGTTGGATTTTCCGACCATTGCTAGTTTTATCGTGATGGTAGTGGCAGGTGCTTTAATCGGTGGTCTGCTGGGCCAATATCTGGTAAAAAAGCGCAGTGCAAAAGCTGCCTCTCAGTCATAAAAAGTCAAGCCAGATGAAAGTTGCTTGATTTTCCTATCCTAGCTTGCTCAAGGAATTGTTCTGGCATAAGTTTGATCCAGAAATGCCCTAGCTTGCATGCTATATCTTTGAGAAATAGACGGTTATAAAAAAATTCTATGCCTCCAGCTCTAGCGAAAAGAGCCTAATTTTGGTAAGATTAGAAGACTTGGAGAATATCAGGCTTAGGGCCTGGGAGGATTAAGATGAACAACATATTAGTGCTGCAGTCGGACTTCGGTCTGGTAGATGGAGCAGTGTCGGCTATGATTGGAGTGGCTTTGGAGGAATCACCAACGCTGAAAATCCATCATTTGACCCATGACATCACCCCTTACAATATTTTTGAGGGCAGTTATCGTCTCTTTCAGACGGTAGATTACTGGCCAGAGGGAACGACTTTTGTTTCAGTCGTGGATCCGGGAGTGGGTTCCAAGCGGAAAAGCGTGGTTGCTAAGACCAGCAAAAATCAATATATCGTGACACCTGATAATGGTACTCTGTCCTTTATCAAAAAGCATGTCGGTATCGTAGCTATTCGTGAGATTTCAGAAGTGGAAAATCGCCGCAAGAATACCGAGCATTCTTATACCTTCCATGGGCGAGATGTCTATGCCTACACAGGTGCCAAACTGGCTAGCGGCCATATCAGTTTTGAGGAAGTTGGCCCAGAGTTGAGTGTCGAAGAAATTGTTGAAATCCCTGTTGTGGAGACAAGACTAGCGGATAATTTGGTCAGCGGAGCCATTGATATTTTGGATGTTCGCTTTGGTTCCCTTTGGACTTCGATTACGCGCGAGGAGTTCTGCACCTTAGAGCCCAACTTTGGTGACCGTTTTGAAGTCACCATTTACAACAATGATATGTTGGTTTATCAAAACCAAGTGACCTATGGCAAGTCCTTTGCGGATGTCCGTATTGGTCAGCCGATTTTGTACATCAATTCCCTCTATCGGGTGGGCTTGGCTATCAACCAAGGTTCCTTTGCCAAGGCCTACAATGTCGGTGTTGGTGCTCAATGGCATATTGAGATTAAACGTATAGAAAATTAAAGGAGAAAATTATGAAAAGGAAATTGTTAGATACAAAGTTTACCATTAAAGAAGTCGTTGCAACGGGGATTGGAGCTGCACTTTTTGTAGTTATCGGAATGATTAGCATTCCAACACCTGTCCCAAATACTAGTATTCAGTTGCAATATGCGGTTCAGGCTCTCTTTAGTGTCGTTTTTGGCCCCTTTGTCGGCTTCCTAATGGGCTTGATTGGTCACGTTATCAAAGACGCTATGGCTGGTTACGGTCTCTGGTGGTCATGGATTATCGCTAGTGCCTTCTTTGGTTTCATTCTTGGATTGTTTAAAAATCGCATTCGTGCAGCAGAAGGCGTTTTTGAAGTGAAGGACATCGTCAACTTCAATATCTTCCAGCTTTTGGCCAATGCTTTTGTCTGGCTCTTGGTCGCTCCGATTGGCGACATCTTGATTTATAGCGAGCCAGTCAATAAGGTCTTTGTGCAAGGCTTTGTGGCAACTCTGTCCAATGGAGTGACAGTTGCTGTAGCAGGAACCTTGCTCTTACTAGCCTACGCTCGTACTCAGACTCGCTCAGGCAGTCTTAAGAAAGATTAATCAAATTAGATAATTAAAGATTGGGAAAGTCCCAATCTTTTTTTGTACAAAATAAAAAACAAAATGTAATTTATATATTGCATTATTTAAAATATATTGTATAATGGACTTATAAAGACGAAAGGAGCGCAAATATGAATAAGAAAGTGAATGCTCAGTTTATTTGTCTTGTATCGGCGATAGTTCTACTAGTTGTTGGCATGATTCAGGAAAATCAAACCTTTATCATATTTGCTTGTGCTGATGTCGCCCTTGGCTCTACTTTCTACGCCATAGGCGGGCAAAAGAAATACGAAAAGGATGGTGGCCATGGCAAAAAATCTTAGGTTAAAAATGGCAAGGGTTGAGCATGACATGACCCAAGGAGACTTGGCTGATGCTATCGGTGTGACCCGTCAGACCATTGGCCTGATTGAGGCAGGCAAGTACAATCCCAGTCTTAGTCTATGCTTGGCCATTTGTAAATGCCTCAATAAAACGCTGGATCAGTTGTTTTGGGAAGAATAGGAAGAAAGTGAGAAAGAAAATGAAGGACAAACCACAAAAAGTCTATACAGACGAGCGGACTCTACAACTTGAGCGAAAATTAGGAAATGAAGTTGCATTTTTTGCGATTATCTTGCTCCTTATCTCTATTTTTATCAAAATCATGATTTGGCATGTGCCAGTAGAAGGCTACTTACCAGAAATTCTGATTATTTTGGGTATGGAAATCTATGCTGGCATTCGTAGCTGGCAGTTGGGCCTTGACATCAGACGCGACAAGCCATCTATTGGGCTTAAGAGTTTTAGAAGTCGTTTGGCTAACGGAGCTATCTTAGCAATTGTAATCGTGGCTGTTCAGATGTGGAGTGGAAATTCAGCTCTTCGACCATTCTTTCGCCATCATCCATTTTTACAATTTGTTTTTATTATTGCACTGATACTGGTTCTCTCTAGTATTTTAGACAAGGGAGTCAATTATTTTTATCAGAAGAGACAGGTTTTATTGGACCAAGAACTAGAAAATGATGAGAATTAGAATCAGTGAATCTTCAACTTATAAATAAGAAAGTGAGAAAGAAAATGAAGAAGCAGCCTGTTATAAAAGATGAACGAACAGAGAAATTGGACGGCAAAGTTGCGGGAGAACTAGTGCTAGGAATGTTCCTCTTCTTAGCTATCTCTGTATTTTTCAAAGCCTATGTCCTCCATCTAAGCTTACTAGCCTATCTACCAGAGGGTATTCTGCTTACTCTAGTAGGTCTATATGCCTTGCTTCGTCGTGTAAGCCTAGGCATTGATGTTCGTGACATGGTGAGAGAGGAAAAATGGCCAGAGCGTTTTGGCGGTGGAGTCGTCTTTGCTCTCATCCTTATAGGCATTGATTTCTTTGGTCAGCGAGAAAATCTGGCTGGCATGTTGAACATTTTGTATCTGCTCAAGCTGGCTCTTGCAATGCTACTGTTTATGCTTGGGAGCTTGACGATGGACAAGATCAGTCTTTACCTAAACAGTAAAGGTCAGGCAAAGCTCGATCAGGAATTGGAGGATGAAGAATGACTTGGTGGAAACGATTGATCTGGGTTGGCTGCGCTTTTTTAGCCTTGGCCTTGTATATCCTCCCTATGCTGTTTCAGCAGCTAGCAATCATTTATCAATTTCCCAAACAGTGGACCATCGGTCTTGGGCTTTTGCTGATTTTTCTAGCCTTGATAGTCTTTGTCGTGGTAGCAAAGAAAACAGGAATCTTATCTCAGTCTGGAAAAATCTTTCAAAAAGGAGACGGGAAACGAATTGCTCTAGGCCTCTTAGGCATGTTGCTCATATCTGTCCTTGGGACGGTACTACTCCGGTGGTTACATGGAGAAGCGACAACGGCTAATCAGGCATCTTTGATGGAGGAGTTCCGAAGAGGAGATGTAATTTTATTGTCCATCATGCTTGGAGTCTTAGCGCCTATCGCAGAAGAAATTATTTTCCGTGGCATCATTCCTCTCAAAATCTTTAAAGGCTATGAAAGCTGGGGCTATATCATAGGCGGACTGCTTTTTGCGATATTTCATGGCCCAACCAATATCATGTCTTTTGTGATTTATGGCGGTGCTTCTGTGATTTTGACCTTGCTGGCTTGTCGAACTCGGCGCTTGGAAGTCAGTATCGCAGTTCACATGATAAATAACGGACTTCCTGCCATTCTTATGTTATTAATCCCTATTTTTGGAGTAGAAGTATAGGAGTTTGAAATGAAAATGAAACTTATTAAACGTCAAATCTTAGACGAACGCGAAGAACAACTGGTCAACAAAGCTGGTATGGAGAGTTTCAGTCTCATGCTATGTGGCAGTTTAGCTTTATATATGGGTTCTGTCGCTATGAATGGGGGAGTCGTTCACTATCAGCCATTCTTGCTTTTGATTCTCATCAGTAGCTTTTATTTTATGTGTCGGGCTCAGTATCTGGGGGCTAATTGTTACAATAGTTTCAGTCTGACCATCTGGGGTGTGCTGGCTGCGACAGGATTTCTGACTCTTTTGATTGCTTGCCAGAATTTTCAGCTCAATCATGCTATTTATCATAATAGTATTTTTCACCCCATGTTTCTTTTGGTCATTTTGGTTACATTTTGCATTCATCTTCCCTTGATGCTGCTGGTCAATATTCTCTTGGAGAGTCTCAGCAAGTGGCAGAAGAAGCGCTTTGAAAAGTATTTGGAAGAATTGGAGAAAGAGGGCTAACCTGCTTTTCTGCGTAGAGATTCCAGCTCTGCTATTTTCCAAACAAATTTTTTGCCCAGTTTTTTCAATCAGGTTATAATAAATAGATGAATTAAAAAATTCAGAAAATTTATAGAGAAATGAGAGTTGAAATCTTATGGCAAAAGATATTCGCGTATTACTTTACTACAAATATGTTCCGATTGAGAATGCTGAGAAATTTGCAGCTGATCATCTGGCCTTCTGTAAATCTATCGGTCTGAAAGGCCGTATCCTGGTAGCAGATGAGGGAATCAACGGAACGGTTTCTGGTGACTATGAAACCACTCAAAAATACATGGATTATGTGCATAGCCTTCCGGGCATGGAAGACCTTTGGTTCAAAATTGACGAAGAAAACGAGCAAGCTTTCAAGAAAATGTTTGTTCGCTACAAAAAAGAAATCGTGCACTTGGGCTTAGAAGACAATGATTTTGACAATGACATCAATCCGTTGGAGACGACAGGAGCTTACCTATCACCTAAGGAATTTAAGGAAGCCCTCTTGGACGAAGACACTGTTGTCCTAGACACTCGTAACGACTATGAGTACGATCTAGGTCACTTCCGTGGAGCCATTCGTCCAGACATCCGCAACTTCCGTGAGTTGCCGCAATGGGTGCGTAATAACAAAGAGAAGTTCATGGACAAGCGCGTGGTTGTTTACTGTACTGGTGGTGTTCGCTGTGAGAAATTCTCAGGCTGGATGGTTCGTGAAGGCTACAAGGATGTCGGTCAGCTTCATGGCGGTATCGCAACTTATGGCAAAGATCCAGAAGTTCAAGGTGAGCTTTGGGACGGCAAGATGTATGTCTTTGATGAGCGTATCTCCGTTGATATCAACCATGTCGATCCAGTCGTGATTGGGAAAGACTGGTTTGATGGTACTCCTTGTGAGCGCTATGTCAACTGTGGCAACCCAGAGTGTAACCGCCGCATCCTGACTTCAGAAGAAAACGAAGATAAGTATCTCCGTGGCTGTTCTCATGAATGCCGTGTTCACCCTCGCAACCGCTATGTGGCTGAAAACGGGCTGAGCCAGGCAGAAGTGATAGAGCGCCTGGCTGCGATTGGGGAGAGCTTGGAAACATTGGTAGCTCAGTAATTTAATCGTGAAGATAAAAAACTTTAGACAAATAGTGTCTAAAGTTTTTTCATTATTCAGATTTCGATGTTTTGTCCCTTCTTTTTGATGTGATATAATGGGCTTAAATAAATGGGAAAGGAGCAAGTCTATGTCTAAAGCTATCATGGAAGAAGTGGCAGCCTATTTGCGTCAGCATGCAGATGAAGAGTTGAGTCTGACTGATTTGGCTCAGCATTTCCATTATAGTCCTTCCCATCTATCCAGAACCTTCAAGAAAAAGATGGGCTTTTCTATCAAGGAATATGTAGAAGCTCTTAAGATGGAAAAAGGGATTCAGGAGATTGTAGAAGGTCGGCAAAATGTGACCGAGACCTCTATGGAAGCTGGTTATGATAGTCTAGGCAGTTTTTCCAATACTTTTAAGCGGCATACTGGACTTTCGCCTAAAAAATATTATCAGGAATCAACCAAGGCTTATGATTTCATGATTAAACAGCTAGATGAGAAGGGAGCTTTGTTGCATCAGGATCCCGACTGTAAAAGTAGCAATCGGTTGACTGTGGCGCTATCTTATCCTGAGGGGTATGAACCACGCATTAGCTGTATTGGGCTTTTTAAAACCCGAATCCCCAAAGAAGAGCCGGTTATCGGAGTAGCACTGAGTCAGGAGAGACAGTTTACTTTTGAAAATGTACCCGATGGTCACTACTATCTTTTGGCCTGTGAATTGCTGGAGGATTTACGCCTAACTAAAAACTATGTCTTGAAGCATAACTTTCGCTGGGGCAGCGACGAGCCACTCACCTTTTCAGGCGATAGCATCTATCAGGAGGAAATCAGCATGCGCAGGCCCTTGCCCAGTGATCCACCTATTACAGTTAATCTTCCAGTTTTAATCATGCGTTCCCTAGCCAAACAAGCGCAATTGAGAATAAGAAAATTTTTATCTTAATTGATAAACTGATACTAGAGATTTATTCTCAGTTATAAACAATTGGAGGAACAATAATGAAATTAGACGTGTTTTTAAGTTTTAATGGTCAGGCCGAAGAAGCTTTTCGTTT
>CAJPQE010000013.1:0-23480 GCA_905372795.1 Streptococcus cristatus
GCAAAATCCAGATTTTTTAGCTGCAACGATTCAGAAGAAATTCTATGAGACTGAGTTGGAAAAACTTAATAAAAAGTTATCAAAACTCGAAAATGATTATGAAACGAATTTAGGTGATGAATATATAGCCAATATGATAGAATATTCAAAATCTATTTTGAAAAGTGCTTTGTTAGAAAAATATATTCCTGGGGCGCCTCGGAAAGTAAATAATACAGATAACTCTGCAAAGAATAGGCTAAATTTTTCTAAAAAAATTTTAAAAGATTATCCTATAATCTTAAGTACAACATTTTCTGCCAGAAACTGTGTAGCTGATTCTATGTTGTACGACTATTTAATTATTGATGAAGCCTCACAAGTCGATATTGCTACAGGAGCATTAGCTTTATCATGTGCTAAAAATGTAGTAATTGTTGGAGATATTAAGCAATTACCAAATATTGTTACAAGGGAAGCAAAAGAAAAGTCAGAATGTTTACGAAAGGATTTGAAGATAAAACCTATATATAGCTTTAAAAAGAGCCTTTTGGAAGTAATGGTAGAATTATTTCCTGAAGAGCCTGCTACCTTATTGAAAGAGCATTATCGCTGTCATCCTAAAATTATTCAGTTTTGTAATCAAAAATTCTATAATGGGAAATTATGTATTATGACTAAAGATTATGGCGAGAAAGATGTGCTTATTGCTTGTAAGTCTGTAGCGGGGAATCATGCACGCCAGCACTCAAATCAGAGAGAAATTGATATCATAAAAAAAGAGGTGATTGATTATTATCTATTAGATAATAATACTACAGGAATTATTGCTCCATATCGTAATCAGATTGAGTTGTCTCAAAATCAACTGGAGGAATATATTAGTGAAACTGTACATAAATTTCAAGGTAGAGAATGTGAAACAATAATCCTTTCTACAGTAGATAATCAAATAACACATTTTACTGATGATCCCCACCTATTGAATGTGGCTGTTTCAAGAGCTAAAAATCGACTTATTTTAGTTACTTCTGGTAATAAACAAAAATCAAATATGAATATAACAGATTTAATAGACTATATTGCATATCAAAATTGTGATATCAAAGACAGTATGGTTAGATCAGTATTTGATTATCTGTATAAACAATATGAAGAACGTAGACTAAATTATTTTAAAAATCGGAGCAAACATTCAAAATATGATTCGGAAAATTTGATGTTTGAATTACTAAAAGAAATTCTTACTTCATATTCAGAGCTTGACTTTATCACACAGTACCGATTAAAACATTTGATAAAAGATTTTTCATTGCTGTCATCTGATGAAGCAACATTTGTTAATCAGAGTCGAACCAGTGTAGATTTCCTGATATTTAATAAGGTTACAAAAGTTCCAGTTCTAGCGATTGAAGTTGATGGAGTTAAGTATCATAATAATCCTGACCAAATGAAGCGAGATTCGATGAAAAATAATATTTTCAAAAATTATCAACTTCCTTTACTAAGGTTAGCAACAAATGGTAGCGGCGAGGAAGAAAAAATAAGGTTTGCTTTGGCTGATTATAAATCAACTGACGAAATCATTCAGTCAAAAGATATGATTAACAATATTTAAATAGTAATAATTCTATATTCGAGGAGGAATTAATGCCTATCACCGGTATTATCGCAGAGTTTAATCCTTTTCATAATGGTCACAAATACCTGCTGGAGCAGGCTGCTGGTCTGAAAATCATAGCTATGAGTGGCAATTTTGTTCAGCGAGGGGAGCCGGCTATCGTGGACAAGTGGACTCGGGCACAGATGGCTTTGGAAGCTGGAGCGGATCTGGTTCTTGAGTTGCCTTTCTTGGTCAGCGTTCAGGCGGCGGACTTTTTCGCTAAGGGGGCGGTGGATATTTTAGAGAGGCTGAGTATCGAACAGCTGACTTTTGGGACCGAGCAAGTGCTGGATTATGAGAGTATTTCCAAGGTCTATGGTCAAAAGGCAGAGCAGATGGAGGCTTATCTGGCTGGCTTGCCTGACTCCCTATCCTATCCTCAAAAGACTCAGGCCATGTGGCAGGAGTTTGCAGGGCTCAATTTTTCAGGCTCTACTCCCAATCATATCTTGGGCTTGGCCTATGCCAAGGCTGTGGCAGGAAAGGCTATAAAGCTGTGCCCGATTCAACGTCAGGGGGCTGGCTACCATTCCTTATCAGCTGATCAGGAATTTGCCTCCGCAACGGCCCTTCGTCAGAATCTGGGTCAGCCAGCCTTTCTCAAGAAATTCACACCAGCTCATGAGCTGATTAAGATAGCTCCCAAGGTGACCTGGTCGGATCTCTTTCCATATCTTCGTTACCAGATAGTGACAAGTCCAGATTTGGCAGACTTTTATCAAGTCAATCAGGAATTGGCCGTTAGGATTAGAGAGGCCTTGAAAAGCAGTGAGACCATAGAAGAGCTGGTCGAGCAGGTAGCGACCAAGCGCTATACCAAGGCTCGGGTTCGGCGTCTGCTGACCTATATTCTGGTCGGAGCTAGACAAGAAGAGATTCCGTCAGGAATCCACATTTTAGGATTTTCCGAGCAGGGGCGCCAGCATTTGTCCAAGCTTAAGGGAAAAGTTGAACTGGTCAGCCGAATCGGCAAGGAGCCATGGGACGGTTTGACCCAGCAGGCTGACAAAGTTTATCAGCTGGGCAATCCTGCACTGACGGAGCAGAATTTTGGACGCTTTCCACTACAAAATACTCTCTGATAGTATAGATAGATTTGAGAAGTTTACTTATAAATAGAAAAAAGAGGCTAGCAGCCTCTTTTTTCTTATTCACTAAATCGTAGGAAATATCCATCTGGATCCAAAATCGCAAATTCATGAGGATAAATAAAGCTATCTCCTACGCGAAATTCTCTTTTGGTCAGCGGACGATGGATGGGATAGTCAGCTTCCAGCAGTTTTTGGTGGAGCTGAGGGACGTCCTCAATACCAAAAGAAATATTGACACCGCGCCCGAAAGGATATGTCAGTTGGGCTAATTCTTCTGTGCTACCTTCTTCTAGCATAAGTTGGCAGTCTTCAAGTGAGAGGAAGAGAAATTTCTCCTCGGGACGCTCGTATTCGACAGAGAAGCCCAGCAAGTCGCAGTAGAAGTGGCGCGACTTTTCGAGGTCAGATACCATAAATTCGGGGATAACAGCCTGATAGTCCATCGGATTCCTCCTTAAAGTTCAATTTCCATGACAATCGGAGTGTGGTCTTGCCGTGCACCAGAGTCAATCATATCAGACTTGATCACCTTGTCAGCCACGCGATTGCTGGTCAGCCAGTAGTCAATTCTCCATCCTGTGTTGTTGATTTTAGAAGTCTTGCTGCGCTGCGCCCACCAAGTGTATTGGTTAGGGATATCGCCGTGCAAGTGGCGGAAGGTATCGGTAAAGCCTTTAGCCAGCAGGTTGGTGAAACCAGCACGTTCTTCATCGGTAAAGCCTGGTGAACGGCGGTTGCTGGCAGGATTTGCAAGGTCGATTTCCTTGTGGGCTACATTGTAGTCTCCAGTTGCGAGGACTGGTTTTTGTTTATCTAGTGATGCCAAGTATTCAGCGTATTTGGCATCCCAGACCTGACGTTCTTCCAAGCGTTTAAGACCATCTCCAGCATTGGGTGTGTAGACCTGAGTGACGAAGAAGTCGTCAAATTCCAGTGTAATGATGCGGCCTTCAACATCCATGGTTGACGGAGCGCCGATTTCTGGGAAGGTCACAATGGGTGTCAGTTCTTTTTTGTAGAGGAACATGGTTCCTGCATAGCCTTTGCGGGCTGGCTCTTGAGACGAACGCCAAGTGTTTTCATAGCCTGGGAAGAGCTCTCCTAAAATCTCAAGATGTTTTTTAGTAGGGCCTTTAGCAGAAAGCTTTGTTTCCTGAATAGCGATGATATCCGCATTTTCTGCTTGTAAGGTCTGAAGGACAGCCTGAGAGAGCTGAGCGCGTGCAGAATCACTGGTCAAGGCAGCGTTTAAAGAGTCAATGTTCCAAGAAATGAGTTTCATAAAATGTCCTTTTCTAGTAGAAATTTCCTGAGTTTATTATACCAAAAGATAGAGTTGATTTATAGCAAAGTGATTGTGAGAGGCTTGAAAAGCATGAAAGCTTTTCGACAATAGTTGGTGTATAAAATTTTAAATACTCGATTATCACAGATGGTGTTGCCCAAATTGATGTCTTGGAAGTTATTGACAAGACTGACGAATGTTTTCTTATTATAGTGGTCTTTTATTTGGCATACCGGCCTTGCGGGGGTATTTGTTGGGCGTTTCTTTCTTCTTTTCAACCACTGTGATAAAGCGGGGATCACCGTTTGGTAGGGCATAACTGAGGTTGTCTTGGACCTTGCTAAAGAGTAGGTTCAAGGCATTTTTTGATTCTTCCAGTTCTTCAGGAGCATTAGAAGCCTTGAGTGCCAGCAGCTTGCCCCCCACTTTCAGGTAGGGAATGGTCAGTTCAGATAGGACTTGCATCCGAGCGACTGCACGGGCAGTCACTCGGTCAAATTGAGCTCGAAAGGCCTTGTCCTGAGCAAAGTCTTCTGCACGGCCGTGGTAGAAGTGAACCTTGTCCAACTCCAGCTCTTCAGCCAGTAGTTTGAGGAAATTAATGCGTTTGTTGAGTGAGTCAATGATAGTCACATCCAGCTGAGGACAGATGATTTTCATAGGGAGGCTAGGAAAGCCTGCACCTGCTCCGATATCTAATAGCTTAAGCTCTTGATTATCAATCAGGCCTTGCAAAACGGGGGCAATTGAATCATAGAAATGTTTGAGATAGACTTCGTTTTTCTCTGTGATAGCTGTCAGATTGATTTTTTCATTCCATTCGACCAAGAGCTCAAAATAACGCTCAAACTGTTCTTTCTGGCGGTCGGTCAGCTCAATTCCCTGCTGGCTCAATAGCTGGTAAAATTCTTGCGGTGTCATAGTTTCATCCTTGTTTGTCAATATTCATCCTATTATATCATAAAAAGTGGCAAGGTGCTCCTGACGATTGGCTTCTTGTGTCTCCAAGGATTAGATACTGACTTGTCTTGTTTTCTAGAAAAGTGAAGAAGCTCTTTCTAGATTTCTGACTATTTTAGCGCTTGGATATTATTTAAGATAAGCCTATTTTACTAGATGACGTGTCAAGAAAGACAGGTTGAGCTTTTTTTGTTATAATAGGTGCAATCAAATCATAAGGAGTATCTTTATTATGTCCATGTTTTTAATTATTATTGCAGTTGTGGCAGTTGTAGCTATTTTCGTGATTTCTGTTTACAATGGGCTTGTTAAGAGCCGCATGCAGACTCAGGAAGCTTGGAGTCAGATTGATGTCCAGCTCAAGCGCAGAAATGACCTGATTCCCAACCTTTTAGAGACGGTTAAAGGTTATGGGAAATATGAGAAATCAACCTTGGAAAATGTTACTCGATTGCGTAACCAAGTAGCTGCTGCCTCATCACCTGCTCAAGCTATGGAGGCTAGTGACGCTCTGACTCGTTCGATTTCTGGTATCTTTGCGGTTGCTGAAAATTACCCAGACCTTAAGGCAAATACAAACTACTTGAAACTTCAGGAAGAGTTGACAAATACAGAAAATAAGATTGCTTATTCTCGTCAGCTTTATAATTCAGTAACCAGCAACTACAATGTCAAAATGGAAACTTTCCCAAGCAATGTCATTGCAGGTATGTTTGGCTTCAAAGCAGCAGACTTCTTGAAGACACCAGAGGAAGAAAAGGCTGTTCCTAAAGTGGATTTTAGCGATTTGGGGTAGGTGGCCACTATGTTGTTTGACCAAATTGCCAGCAATAAAAGGCGTACTTGGGTTCTCCTCGTCGCCTTCTTTGCTCTCTTAGCTTTGATTGGGGCTGCCGTCGGCTATCTTTGGCTCGATTCTCCCTTTGGTGGGATGGCCATTGCTTTCATCATCGGTGGTATTTATGCTGTCAGTATGATTTTTCAGTCCACAGAGATTGTCATGTCGATGAACGGTGCAAGGGAAGTTTCCGAGCAGGAAGCGCCTGAACTTTATCACGTTGTGCAGGATATGGCTATGGTGGCTCAGATTCCTATGCCTCGGGTCTACATCATAGAAGATGCTTCACCCAATGCCTTTGCGACTGGCTCAAAGCCTGAGAATGCGGCTGTGGCTGCGACAACTGGATTGCTTGCCATCATGAATCGTGAAGAGCTTGAAGGTGTAATGGGGCATGAAGTCAGTCACATTCGTAATTATGATATTCGCATTTCGACGATTGCAGTGGCGCTTACAAGTGCTGTCACGATGCTGTCTAGCATGGCTGGGCGCATGATGTGGTTTGGCGGTGGCAGCCGTCGACGAAGTGACCGGGACAATGACAATGGCTTAGGAATTGTTTTGATGATTGTCTCTCTGCTGGCTCTTCTCTTGGCGCCGCTTGCTGCAACATTGGTGCAGTTGGCCATTTCTCGTCAACGTGAGTATCTGGCAGACGCTTCAAGTGTTGAGCTGACCCGCAATCCTAAGGGTATGATCAGCGCTCTGCTGAAGTTAGACAATAGCCAGCCTATGGAGCACCATGTAGATGACGCCAGTGCAGCCCTCTATATCAATGATCCTAAGAAGAAGGGTGGCTTGCAAAAGCTCTTTTATACTCACCCACCAATTTCTGATCGGGTAGAAAGATTGAAAAATATGTAATAAGGAAGTCTAGGCTTCCTTCTTTTTTGTATGAAATTGTGACGATTTTTACTCTAGTGGTTTTTGAGGCTGAGCAGAAGGCAGACACCACCAAGCAGAGAGAAAACTAACCAAGCGCTTCCCATATTCCAAAGACCGAGACTAGTGAAAAGCATGCTTCCTAGCGGAATGGAAAAGCTAAAGAGCATAGTGAGAAAGTTGGAGGTTTGGGCTAATACTTCTGGAGGAAGTTTACTCAGCAGCATGCTGTTGATTTTAGGATTGATTTTTCCAGAGATGTACATGAGAAAGGTAAGAAAGAAAATTCCCAAGAGAGCAGGAGCTTGGAGTAAATTGCTGATGCCTAAGAGGAGGAGAGATAGCGAGCACCAAATGACGAGCCGCATCAGGGAGAGCTTAGAAAAATAATCATTTGAGAAGGCACTGGCAGAGATAATCCCAACCACTGTGCAGGACTCGATGACTAGCAGAGACTGGCTCAGATTTAGTCCCCAAAATGGGTGATCCAATAAATAGAGATTGTAGAGTCCCATGATAGAACCGGCCAGTGCGTTTAAGAGGAGGACTTGAAGCAGCACTAGCAGGAAGTTTCCGATTTTTTCTTGTTCAAAAATCATTTGGACATTCTGGTAAAGGTCTTTCATTTGTTTTTTGAAAGGAAGCTTTTCCTCTGTAACAGCAGGGGCGTCATGGGTGAGCTTTTGGCGAATTAGATAGAGAGTGCTTGAGGAGAGTAGGAAGCAGAGGGCATTGATGAGGGCGACCACAGCGAAATTCTGCTGGCTGATACTAAGTAACCAGACTCCTAGAGCTTGCCCAGCAAAATTTCCCAAAAAAGTGAGAAGTTGAGTGAAAGAGTAAGCTTCCATCAAATCGTTCTCTTCTATATTTTTCTGTAAGATAGGCATCTGTAAGCCACTGCGATAGTCGCTGATAATGTCAGAAAAGATATTGAGAAAGCAGACGGTAGCAAAGGCGAGGTAGGAGGCGGACTTGGTTAGGAGGGCGACTAGGGTGAAGAGGAAGGCTTGCAAATAACCTAGATGAATAAGCCAGCGGGCCTTTTGAATGGTTTTGTCAGCTTTCATCCCGACAAAGACTGTGAAGAAGGTAGGAACAAGAACGATAAAATTGGCAATACCGACGGCAAACTTGGGCTGGGGCATGCTAGAAGCAAATACGATAAAAACGATATTATAGATAGAAGAGCCTAGGATATTAAAGATCCGTGAAAAACTGATAAAGGCAAATAGCCGATTTCGTAAAGCAAGTTTCATAATAAATCTCCTTTTGGGACGAATCAATTTCGGAATGTGAAGGAATTCCAACTCGCAATGCATTGGTAGTTATTATTATAGCAGAATATGGCATGCCCGCAAGGCCTTTTCGCTGACTGGTAGAAGCTGGTAAGCTAAGTGGTAGATTTCTAAAAGTGACTTGCAAAGGCTATAAGGTGGCCTATCAAAAGCTGATATATTCTTTTAGATTTTTTTTTATACATGAATGTGATATAATAGATAGGATATGACAAAAGAATTTCATCACATTACTGTACTTCTTCACGAAACGATTGACCAGCTTGCTGTTCAGCCAGATGGCATCTATGTTGATGCGACCTTGGGCGGAGCTGGTCACAGCGAGTATCTTTTGAGCAAGCTGGGAGACAAGGGGCATTTGTATGCCTTTGACCAGGATCAAACTGCGATTGACAATGCCAAAAAACGTCTGGCTCCCTATATTGAGCGGGGCATGGTGACCTTTATCAAGGATAATTTCCGCAATCTCAAGACTCGTTTGAATGAAGTAGGGGTCGAGAAGATTGATGGAATTTGTTATGACTTGGGCGTATCTAGTCCGCAGCTGGATGAGCGGGAGCGCGGTTTTTCTTATAAGCAGGACGCTCCGTTGGATATGCGGATGAATCAAGAAGCTAGCTTGACAGCTTACCAAGTTGTGAATCACTATCCTTACAAGGACCTAGTCCGTATTTTTTTCAAATATGGCGAAGATAAGTTTTCCAAGCAGATTGCCCGTAAGATCGAGCAAGCGAGAGAAATCAAGCCCATCGAAACGACGACGGAGCTGGCGGAGATTATCAAATCGGCCAAACCTGCTAAGGAACTGAAGAAAAAAGGTCATCCAGCCAAGCAGATTTTTCAGGCTATTCGGATTGAAGTCAATGACGAGTTGGGGGCGGCCGATGAATCCATTCAGCAAGCTATTGATTTGTTGGCTGTAGGTGGTCGTATTTCAGTGATTACTTTTCATTCGCTGGAAGATCGCCTGACCAAGCAACTGTTTAAAGAAGCTTCAACCGTAGATGTTCCCAAAGGTCTACCCTTCATTCCAGATGATTTGCAGCCCAAGCTGGAGTTAGTTTCACGCAAACCCATTTTACCAAGCAAAGAAGAATTACAAGCCAATAATCGCGCCCATTCTGCGAAGTTGCGCGTGGCTAGGAAGGTGCATGAGTAAGTTTCATGGCAGAAAGAAAGCAACACCCTATTCAAAAACGGATTCGGAAATTTTCTCGAGTCGAAAAAGCCTTCTATGGCTCCATTATTTTAACAGCGATTATCCTTGCAGTTAGTATTGTGTTTATGCAGACCAAGCTGCTGCAGGTCAATCATGATTTGACTGAAGTAAATGCTCAGATTGAGTCAGAGCAGGCTGAATTGGATAATATTAAGCAAGAAGTGAATGAATTGACACGTTATGAAAGGCTGTCCCAGTTGGCCAGCTCTCAGGATATGAAACTCCAAAAGGGAAATCGTAAGACAGTGAGTACAACCAATGAGTAATAGATTTTTAAAAAACATTCAGCGATATGCTTTAAAAAATAGACAGACACCCGAATACAATCGAAGAAGAGTGGGAAAAAGCATGAGTGCCTTAGCCGTCTTTCTTTTTTTCATTTTCTTAATTAATTTTGCGACGATTATCGGGACAGATCAGAAATTCGGTGTTAATTTGTCAAAAG
Organism: Streptococcus cristatus; assembly: GCA_905372795.1. Lineage (GTDB taxonomy): Bacteria > Bacillota > Bacilli > Lactobacillales > Streptococcaceae > Streptococcus > Streptococcus cristatus_J. Next base: position 9,661 of record CAJPQE010000013.1, read on the forward strand.
GCGCTAAGCAAGTGCACCAAAAGACAGTCGTGGTCGCTGCCAAGCGAGGAACCATCTATGACCGCAACGGTGTCCCAATAGCTGAAGATGCAACGACCTACAATATTTATGCTGTTATTGATAAAAATTACAAATCCGCCGCTGGCAAGGTCCTTTATGTAGAGGAGTCCCAGTATGAAAAGGTTGCTGAGATTCTTAATCAACATCTAGGAATAGATAAGGACTATGTTAAGCAGCAACTTGCGCAAAAGGATTTAAAGCAGGTTTCTTTTGGTTCTCAAGGAAATGGAATCACCTATAGTACTATGAGCTCTATCCGGCAGGCGATGGAGAAGGAAAAGATAGAGGGGATTGATTTTACAACCAGCCCTAACCGTAGCTATAGTAACGGTATCTTTGCTTCGCAATTTATCGGTCAGGCTCAGATGCAAGAGGATAAAGATGGTAACAAAACTCTTGTAGGGAAATCTGGTATGGAGCAGTCGCTAGACCGTATCTTGGGCGGTCAGAATGGTCTGGTTACCTATGAAAAAGACAGCAAAGGAAACATTATCCCAGGTTCAGAGGAAGTTTCTGTTAAGACAGAAGACGGAAAAGATGTGTATACAACCCTCTCTGCCCAGCTACAGACATACTTGGAAACGCGGATGGATGCCTTCCAAGAAACAGCTAAAGGAAAATTTGTCAGTGCGACTTTGGTCAGTGCCAAGACAGGCGAGATTTTAGCAACAACCCAGCGTCCGACTTATAATGCGGATACCAAAGAGGGCCTGAATGTAGATCATTTGAAAACTTGGAATAGCTTCCTTTACCAGACGCAGTATGAGCCTGGTTCAACGATGAAAGTTATGACCTTGGCTTCAGCGATTGATAATGGAAGCTTTAACCCAAATGGAACATTCGATAGCTCAGAATATAAGATTGCAGATGCTACCATCCGCGACTGGGATGTGAACATGGGGTTAGCAACAGGACAAGTCCTGACCTATGCTCAAGGCTTTATTTTCTCAAGTAACGTTGGTATGACACGCATTGAGCAGGATATGGGCAATGCCAAGTGGATCGATTATCTATCGAAGTTCAAATTTGGCTTACCGACTCGTTTTGGGATGGGCTATGAAGAATATGGTGCCCTGCCGGCAGATAATGCTGTAACCATTGCCATGAGTTCCTTCGGACAAGGGATTGGGGTAACCCAAGTACAGATGCTACGTGCCTTTTCAGCTGTGTCAAATGATGGTGTCATGTTAGAGCCGAAATTTATCTCTGCCATCTATGACTCAAAAACGGGTAGCGCTCGTAAATCTCAGCCAGAAATTGTCGGTCATCCAGTTTCAGAAAAAGCAGCGAAAACGACTCGAAATTATATGATTCAGGTCGGAACCGTTCCTTACTATGGAACCCTGAATATCGGTGGTGAGCCGGTTATCCAAGTTGCTGGGCAAGATGTGGCCGTAAAATCCGGAACAGCCCAAATTGCGACAGATAAGGGCTATTTGGAAGGGGAGAATAATAACATTTACTCCGTAGTAGCCATGACGCCGGCAGAAAGTCCAGATTTCATTATGTATGTCACTGTTCAGCAGCCCGAAGAGAAATTCTCCCCTCTTTTCTGGCAGGAAGTTGTCAATCCAGTCTTGGAAGAAGCTGTGGCGCTTAAAGACAGTTTAAATCTGACTGGAGATAGTCCTGCTTTGGAATTGGTTGAAAAAGAAACAACCTATAAAATGCCATCTATCGATGGTTTGACCAAGCAACTGAAGCTGAAAAATCAAATCAGCCCAGGAGGCTTGGCTGACGAGCTTCGCCGCAATCTGGTACAGCCAGTCATCTTAGGAACAGGCAGTGAAATCAAGAAGGTTTCTGTAAAAGAAGGCCAAGAACTGAAAGCCAATCAACAGATTTTGATTTTAAGTGATAACTTTGAAGATTTGCCGGATATGTATGGCTGGACCAAGGAAAATGTGGAGCAATTTGCTGAATGGCAAGGGCTGGAAGTCAATTTTAAAGGCAAAGGCTCAAAAGTTGTCAAGCAGAAGGAGAAGGTCAATACAGACCTGAAAAAATTGAAAAAAATAACCGTTACATTGGGAGACTAGCATGTTAACAGCAATTATTGCAGGAATTCTGACCTTTATCCTAACGCTTGTTGGGATTCCTGCCTTTATCCGTTTTTATCACAAGGCTCATATATCAGGCCAGCAAATGCACGAGGATGTTAAGCAGCATCAGGCTAAGGCTGGAACGCCGACGATGGGGGGAACCGTCTTTCTGGTTGCTTCTGTTTTGGCTAGTTTTGTGACAGCTTTGCTTTCTCAACAACTATCCAACGGTTTGATTATGATTCTCTTTATCTTGGTTCTCTACGGAATCGTTGGCTTTTTGGATGATTTCCTCAAGGTCTTCCGTAAGATCAACGAAGGCCTGAATCCTAAGCAGAAACTAGCTCTGCAGCTGGTAGGGGGAGTTATCTTTTACTTCTTCTACAATCAGCACGGGGCAGGTGACTCTCTCAATGTCTTTACGATTCCAGTGCAGCTGGGCTTCCTCTATATCTTCTTCGTCCTCTTTTGGCTGGTTGGTTTCTCCAACGCTGTCAATCTGACTGATGGAATTGATGGCTTGGCTAGTATCTCCGTTGCAATCAGCTTGGTGGCTTACGGAGTCATTGCTCTGGAGCAGAAGCGCTTTGACCTTCTGATTGTCATTATCAGCATGATTGGTGGTTTGCTAGGCTTCTTTGTCTTTAACCATAAGCCAGCTAAAATCTTTATGGGGGATGTTGGAAGTCTTGCCTTGGGTGGTATGCTTGCAGCCCTCTCCATTGCCTTGCACCAAGAGTGGACCTTGCTTCTCATCGGAATCGTCTATGTCTTTGAAACGACTTCTGTTATGATGCAGGTGACTTATTTCAAGCTGACAGGTGGCAAGCGGATTTTCCGTATGACGCCAGTCCATCACCACTTTGAGCTTGGTGGCTTTTCTGGTCATGGCCAGCCTTGGAGTGAATGGAAGGTCGACTTCTTCTTCTGGGGCGTAGGCCTCTTAGCTAGCTTGCTGACTTTGGCCATTCTATATTTGTAATATGAAGGTGGGTGTAAGCCCGCCTTTTCTTGTCCTGAGCCGAGCAGAAAAGATATTTTTCTGGTATAATAGATAAGATTAAGAGTAAACAGAGGAAAAAATGAAATTTACAGAATTTAACTTTAAAGATTATATTCAGGAAGCCCTCAAGGACCTGAACTTTGTGGAGGCGACAGAGGTTCAAGAAAAGCTGATTCCGGTGGTATTATCTGGCCGAGACTTGGTCGGGGAGTCCAAAACGGGATCAGGTAAAACTCACACCTTCTTGCTGCCTATCTTCCAGCAATTAGATGAAGAGGCGGACAGTGTCCAAGCGGTGATTACAGCACCCAGCCGAGAATTAGCAACCCAGATCTATCAGGCTGCCCGTCAGTTGGCTAGCTTTTCTGAGCAAGAGATTCGAGTGGCCAACTATGTCGGCGGAACTGACAAGGCTCGTCAGATTGGCAAGCTAGAGTCCAGCCAACCTCATATCGTCATTGGAACGCCAGGGCGGATTTATGACTTGGTTGAGTCAGGTGATTTGGCTATCCACAAGGCTCACACCTTTGTTGTGGATGAGGCTGATATGACGCTTGATATGGGATTTTTGGAGACGGTCGACCGGATTGCGGCCCGCTTGCCCAAAGACCTGCAGTTTTTAGTTTTCTCAGCTACCATTCCGCAGAAGCTCCAGCCTTTCTTGAAAAAATACCTGTCTAATCCGGTCATGGAGCAGATTAAGACCAAGACGGTGATTGCCGATACCATTGATAACTGGCTTCTGTCAACCAAAGGGCGAGATAAGAATGCCCGGATTTATGAGATCAGTCAGCTCCTCCAGCCTTATCTGGCGATGATTTTCGTCAATACCAAGACTCGAGCGGATGAATTGCAGGCCTATCTAACTGCGCAAGGTCTAAAAGTGGCCAAGATTCACGGTGATATCCCGCCGCGGGAGCGCAAGCGTATCATGAATCAGGTCAAGAATCTGGATTTTGAGTACATTGTAGCGACGGACTTGGCAGCTCGGGGGATTGACATCGAGGGGGTCAGCCATGTCATCAATGATGCCATTCCGCAGGATTTGTCTTTCTTTGTCCATCGCGTTGGTCGGACGGGACGAAATGGTCTTCCCGGCACAGCCATTACCCTCTATCAGCCGAGTGACGATTCCGATATTCGTGAGTTGGAAAAGCTGGGCATCAAGTTTACTCCTAAGATGATCAAAAATGGGGAATTTCAAGATACCTACGACCGAGATCGCCGTGCTAATCGGGAGAGGACCAAGGAAAAGCTGGACACAGAAATGATTGGTCTAGTCAAGAAGAAAAAGAAAAAAATCAAACCAGGCTATAAGAAGAAAATCCAGTGGGCGGTCAATGAAAAGCGCCGCAAGACCAAGCGAGCAGAGAATCGTGCACGTGGTCGGGCAGAACGCAAGGCTAAGCGCCAGACTTTTTAGCCATAAATTCTTTCTATGGCAGATATAGAAAAATTATATTTTAAAGACCAGTGAAACTATGATAGACTAGGATTACTGGTCTATTTTATTGTCATTTCCCACTTAGCTATTAAAGGTTTAAAGATTATCTATTCTTGATGCCAAATAGTTTGCATCTGGGTCAAATTATGATAGAATAATGCATTATCGAGAAAGAGAAGTAATTAAAATGTTTACAACTTATATCCTAGCTGCAAACTGGTATGAAGAGCTTTTGAAGCTCCTGCCAGACGGCAAATTATTTAGTTTACGGGCTGTTTTTGATGCCATTCCAGCGATTCTAAAAACCTTACCTGTCACACTTTTGTTGACGCTGGGTGGGGCATTTTTCGGCATTATCTTGGCCATGATTTTCGCAGTGGTCAAGATTAACCGCACAAGAATTTTGTATCCTATTCAGGCTCTTTTTGTGAGCTTCCTTCGTGGGACACCCCTTTTGGTTCAGCTCATGCTGACCTATTTTGGAATTCCGCTCCTGCTGAAAGCCATCAATCAAAAATATGGGACAGCTTTTAATATCAATGCCATCCCTGCCTCAGTCTTTGCGATTATCGCCTTTGCCTTCAATGAAGCGGCCTATGCCAGCGAGACGATTCGGGCAGCCATTCTTTCGGTAGATCCGGGTGAGATTGAAGCAGCTCGCAGTCTGGGAATGACCAATCGCCAAGTCTATCTGCGGGTCATCATTCCAAATGCAGCAGTTGTGGCAACACCAACTCTCATCAACTCCCTCATTGGATTGACCAAGGGAACATCTCTGGCCTTTAGTGCGGGTGTCGTAGAAGTCTTTGCCAAGGCTCAGGCTATCGGTGGCTCCGATTATCGTTATTTTGAACGCTTTATTTCCGTTTCCATTATTTACTGGATTGTCAATATCGTGATTGAGCAAATCGGTCGTGCGATTGAAAAAGCTATGGATATCAAGGCACCAGCCAATCTGGAAAAAATGGAGCAAGCGCAAGGAGGTAGGATTTGATGATTAAAATTTCCCAGTTGAGTAAGGAATTTTCTGGACAAAAGGTCTTGGATAACCTGAGTTTGGAAATTCAAAAAGGCGAAGTCATTGCTCTAATAGGCTCCTCAGGTGCTGGTAAATCAACCTTCCTGCGCAGCCTTAACTATTTGGAGCAGCCAGACAGCGGAAGGATTGAAATTGATAACTTCAAGGTGGATTTTTCAACCATTTCACCAGATGAAATCTTGACTCTGCGTCGAAAATTGGCCATGGTTTTCCAACAGTTCAATTTATTTTCCCGTCGGACAGCTCTGGAAAATGTCAAGGAAGGTTTGCTGGTAGTTAAAAATTTGTCTGACCAAGAAGCGACTAAAATTGCCAAGGAAGAGTTGGCAAAGGTTGGCCTGTCTGATCGTGAGAATCATTATCCCAAGCATTTATCAGGCGGTCAAAAACAGCGGGTGGCTTTAGCGCGGGCCTTGGGCATGAAGCCAGATGTTCTCTTGCTAGATGAGCCGACCTCAGCCCTTGATCCAGAGCTAGTCGGTGAGGTAGAGAAATCCATTGCCGACGCTGCCAAAGCAGGACAAACCATGATTCTGGTCAGCCATGATATATCTTTTGTTTCCCAAGTGGCAGATCGGGTGCTTTTCTTGGATAAGGGTCATATTATCGAGTCAGGCAGTCCAGAGGAGATTATCAATCATCCCAAGGAAGCGAGAACCAAAGAATTCTTTGCTAGTTACAAACGGACTTATATTTGATATAATAGAAAAAGTGAAAGCTCAGTTGGCTAGACCAGCTGGGTTTGTTTTCGACTAAAACCTTTTTAAGGCAACTGATTATTGAGGAGCTGACATGTTAATTAAGATTTTTTCTCTCTATATCCAAAGTCTCATCTATACGACGATTCTGGTAGGACTTGCCGATGGCTTTTGGCTTCTATTGCAGAGACTCGGTCGCAAGGATCGAACTCTTGCGGTAGGCCAAAGCCAAATTTACGATCTTCTTTTGATTACAATTATGACGATTCCAATTTTGTCTTTTGCGATTTTTGGCTTACTGGTTGTTCTTAAAGCTTAAATACTTGTAAAAGATTAGTTAGTTTGTTAGAATAACAGTAGTTACAACAAAGAGAAAGGAAAAAGATGATGTACGATACAATGATTATTGGAGCTGGTCCTGCGGGAATGACAGCAGCCCTCTATGCAGCTAGAAGTAATCTAAAAGTGGCCCTGCTGGAACGCGGTATTTACGGCGGCCAGATGAATAATACTGCGGAGATTGAAAATTATCCCGGTTATGCTCGTATCAGCGGACCAGAGCTGGCTGAAAAGATGTTTGAGCCCCTAGAAAATCTAGGCGTAGAGCATTTGTTTGGTCAAGTTGAAAAAATTGAAGACCATGGCGACTATAAGAAAATCATTACTGAGGATGAAGTATTTGAGACCAAGACAGTGATTTTGGCTCCTGGTGCCAACCATCGTCATCTAGGAGTTCCTGGCGAGGAAGAATACAATAGCCGCGGCGTTTCCTACTGTGCGGTCTGCGATGGTGCCTTTTTCCGTGATGAGGATCTCTTAGTGGTCGGAGGCGGCGATTCTGCCGTTGAGGAAGCGATTTTTCTCACGCGCTTTGCAAAGTCTGTGACCATTGTTCACCGTCGTGACCAACTGCGGGCGCAGCAGCTCTTGCAGGAGCGAGCCTTTGCCAATGAAAAAATCAGCTTTATCTGGGATTCTGTCGTAAAAGAAATCAAAGGAGACGACCGCAGGGTAACCAGTGTGGTTTTTGGAAATGTCAAAACAGGACAGAGCAGCGAGTCAGACTTTGGTGGCGTCTTTGTTTATGTCGGCCTAGATCCTGTTAGCGACTTTGTCAAAGATCTGGGTATTTGCAATGAAGATGGCTGGATTGTGACGGATCAACATATGAAAACAGCTATTGACGGCATTTATGCTATTGGTGATGTTCGTCAGAAAGACCTACGCCAAATCACCACAGCCGTTGGAGACGGAGCAGTAGCAGGCCAAGAAGTTTATAAATACATCACAGAGCATTAAACAGGAAGAGGATGGGAATAAGACCAAGAATGATTGATTTTTTGGTCTGTCCCAGCTCTTTTTTATTTTTGTTTACGAATTACATAATAGAAAGAATAGGTTTCGATTCAGTTTTAGATTAAGCGAAATAAATTTGTTACCAATTTGTAATAATTGTCCTATTATGCTACAATAAAGGTGTGCAATTCTAAAAAGGATGGAGAAAGCGTATGAAAACCAAAGGATTAGTTTATCTAGCTAGTACAGCTATTTTATTAGCAGCCAGTGCTAATAGCGTTTTTGCTGACGAAACAAATCAAGCAGCAAATGATAGACAGCAAACGGAGCCTTCAGTTGCTGTGACCAATCGAGATGCTTCTAAACAGTCTGAACCAGCTAGCAAGCCTTCAGAAGTAGATTCTGAGACAAAGAAAGATAGTGGTGTATCTGAAGCTTCTTTAGGCAAAGACGAACAAGTCGCTTCAAGTTCCTCTGAAAAGAATGGTAACTCGTCGCTTGAACAGTCTAAGAACAATTTGGTAACAGTCCCTTCAGAAGATCTTTCTTCAGGAAGAGCTTCATTTAGATCTGTGACAGCTTCTTCTGATAAGCCACAAGAAGCAGAAACAAGGGCAGAATCTGAGCCAAAAGCGAGAGTTTCTCGGGCAGTTGATGACAAGCCTCAAGGCACTATCAATATTACAAATGTTGATCCAAATGCTGGTACTTTCGATGTGCATGTAACCAATATCTCATCCCCTAAGCCTATTAAAAAAGTCGCCCTACCAACTTGGTCCAGCGTGAATGGTCAGGATGATATAATCTGGTACGATGCTAAACGACAAGTGGATGGCACCTATAAAATTAGTGTTACAGCTCGTGACCATAAGATGTCCACAGGTGAGTACAATATCCACCTCTATTATCTCTTGGAAGATAATCAGTTGGTCGGTGTAGGCGGTACAAAAACAACTGTTACCATCGGCAAACCACAAGGAAAAATTGATATTGTCAATAATAATCCAGATACAGGCAGTTTCGATGTTATTGTCTCAGGAGTTTCTAATCCTTATGGTGTGAAAAAAGTTGTTGTTCCAGTCTGGTCTAGTGTCAATGGACAAGACGATCTAGTTTGGTATGAGGCGCAGCGCCAGACCAATGGCAACTACACTGTCACAGTCAAAGCTTCCCACCACAAGAACTCTCTAGGTGAGTACAATATCCACCTCTATTATGTTCAGGATAATGGCCAGTTGGTCGGTGTAGGTGGTACAACGACTACAGTTTCTAAGGCTCATCCTAAAGGAACGCTGAAAATTGAAAACAATAATCCAGATACGGGCAGCTTTGATGTTGTTGTTTCTGGTGTTTCTAGTCCTTATGGCGTCAAGGAAGTCAAGTTACCGACCTGGTCCAGCGACAAAGGTGGTGATGACCTGATATGGTACACAGCAGTCAAACAGGCGGATGGTACTTATCGAGCAACTATCAAAGCAGTAAATCATAAGAAATCAACAGGCGAATACAATGTCCATCTCTACTATATTCAAGATGATGGTCAGCTGGTTGGTGTAGGTGGGACTCGAACAACAGTTAGCCTATCTCAACCTAAAGGAACCTTGAAAATTGAAAACAATGATCCAGCTACTGGTAGCTTTGATGTCGTTGTCTCAGGAGTCTCCAATCCTTTTGGTGTCAAGGAAGTCAAGTTGCCGACTTGGTCTAACGATAAAGGTCAAGATGATCTAGTCTGGCACACAGCAATCAAGCAGGCCGATGGCACCTATCGGGCTCGTATCCAGGCTCGGGATCACAAATATTCTTTGGGGGACTACACTGTTCACCTTTACTATATTCAAGATGACGGCCAACTAGTCGGTGTAGCAGGCACCCAGTTCAGTTTAGCAGCTAAGCCTAAAGGAAGTTTGAAAATTGAGAACAACAACCCGGATACGGGCAGCTTCGATGTTGTTGTGTCTGATGTTGTCAGTCCTTTTGGCGTCAAGAGTGTACATCTGCCGATTTGGTCTAGTGATAAGGGTGGAGATGACCTTATTTGGTACACAGCGACCAAGCAGTCCGACGGTACCTACAGGGCTAGCATTCAAGCTCGCAACCATAAGATGTCTACTGGTGAGTATCATATCCACCTTTACTATATTCAAGATAATGGCCAGATGATTGGGGTTAGTGGCACAACAACCACTGTTTCTGTCGCTAAACCAAAGGGAACTCTCACGATTGCCAATAATAATCCAACAACAGGTAGTTTTGATGTTGTCGTGAGCGGAGTGAGTAGTCCAGAGGGAGTTCGTGAAGTGCTTCTGCCAACTTGGTCTAGCGTCAATGGTGGAGATGATATTATCTGGTATCGAGCAGTCAAGCAAGCTGATGGTACCTACAAGATGAATATTAAGGTGAGCGACCATAAATATTCTACAGGTGAGTACAATGTCCATCTCTATTATGTAGGGAATAATGGCCAGTTGGTCGGAGTTGGAGGAACCAAGACGACAGTATCTCTAGGAACCCCGAAAGGCAAGCTGACCATCCAGAACAACAATCAGCAGACAGGTACCTTTGAAGTGGTGGTTTCTGAAGTTGAGAATGCTTATGGTGTCAAGGAAGTCAAATTGCCAACATGGTCAAGTGCTAACGGTCAGGACGACATTATTTGGTACACAGCAGTCAAGCAAGCTGATGGTACCTACAAGGCACAGGTCAATCTACGTGACCACAAGTATTCTACAGGCGAATACAATATCCACCTCTACTATGTGCAGAATGACGGCCGTATGGTCGGAGTTGGAGGCACGAAGACAACAGCGAATGTAGCTTCAGAACACATTAAGCCAACGGGACAAATCACCATTAAAAATAATAATCCTCGATTAGGCACGTTCGAAGTTGTAGTAACTAATGTTTATAGTCCAAAAGGAGTCAAGGAAGTCAGCCTGCCAACATGGTCAAGTGTCAATGGTCAGGATGACATTGTTTGGTATCGGGCTCAAAGGCAAGCTGATGGTAGTTATAAGGCCCTAGTACGCACCTCTAGCCATAAATACTCTACGGGAGAATACAATATTCACCTCTATTATGTTCAAAATGATGGTAGTTTGGTAGGCGTTGGTGGAACGACTACAACAGTCAAGAGAGGAGTTTATGATACGCCATATTATTCACAACGTGATCCTAGATGGGCTGGATTATATTATGGAAAATATAATTTAGCAGCTACTGGCTGTGTTCCTACCACATTAGCAATGACTATTTCTGGTATTACAGGTCAAACTGTTTTACCAACAACCGTAGCGGACTACCTTTATCATCATACGGACTCCTTTAACAAAAATGGTCTATTTGGAACGTCAAGTAAGGGGATTGTCCAAGGGGCACAGAACTGGGGACTGACCACAGATGTCTTGCATTCATCAGCAGCCCTTAAAGAAGCTTTGGCAGCAGGCCATCATGTCATGGCGGCTGTTGGCAATAGCGTCTTTGCTAGCTATCCTGTTACCCATGAGATAGTCTTAAGAGGCTATCAAAATGGCCAAACCCAGGTCTATGATCCTTATAATGCTAATAATAACGGTTGGTACTCAGTGGATTATATCTTTGGTTCAAAGAGCGGAGCGCCTGAAGATAATACAGAAGGATCACCATTTATCTCTGTGAGAGCTTAGATTGTAGCTGATCACAAAATACTTTATATGGGGCTCTAGCCCACTTTAGTGAACTAACAGTACCTACATTCAGGAGGTTGGGACAAAAGAGTCCCAGCCTCTTTTTTTATGGCTAGATTGTAAATATCGTACAAGAAAAAAACTCACAGAGACTCAACTAGTGTGAACTGTAAGTCACTAGACTAACAGCCCTACTTTGAGATCTATGAGTTTTATCGTCTTATCATATTGGGAAAGTTTTGCGTATTCATCTTGAATGCTTTCAAAAGTGCCAGTTGCAACTTATGCTCTAACAAATGCCATTCCAAGCAACACTTCCCCAATAATATTTCCATCTTGTTTTTTCAAGGTATTTTTTGAATGCGATCAATTCATCGGACTTATTCTTCAGCACCTCATCACATACAAAAGGATATAACTTAAATGCCAAATAACTGATTTGGTCCCCCTTCTGTAGCCCTTTGGCACTATTTAGGAGCTCTTCCCGTAACTTTGAGCTAATGATGATACTATCGTTATTATAGATCCTGTCAATCTGTTGGTAGTATTCATCTCTCTTCTTGCGATTTTTAGTAAAGATCATAACCAACATCTCCTTACAACTTTAAATTATAAATTGGCTAGTTAAAAACAATAAAACTATAAAATGGAGCTCACAATCCTTGGATCGTATCATCCCAAAATGGGTCACATAATAATAGTATTGTCCTAGTAGATTTGAGAGTTTTCTGCACTTCATAAGACAGGGGGTGAACATTTGATTTTATGTCATTATAGCAAATATTTCATTACTTATCAATTTTAAATGTGTAATCGCCAACCAAATTTTGATAATAGAAGCAATAGATCTATAGTGTTTAAGGAGAACAATTTGCTGGTCATTCGTCGCTATCAAAAGCTAGTATAAACGAAGAAAAAATGTTCTTAGCCCGCTAGAAGAAGTTTAAAGAATTGGTCTGGATGGAGCAGATTGCGAATTTAGCAGAGTGATTTGGTCCATAAACCTTTTTCTTTAAGTGCGATTCCCTGCTTCTGCAATTAGCATTTTAAAAAATTCTCTTTTAGTGGTATAATAAGGGTAATATCTTAGAGAAAAGAGTTCATTTATGACAAATTATGCCGTTATTTTGGCTGCGGGTAAGGGTACTCGCATGAAATCAGATTTACCAAAGGTCTTGCACAAGGTGGCAGGGATTTCCATGCTAGAGCACGTTTTCCGTAGTGTTAGTGCGATTGAGCCTGAGAAGACTGTTACTGTTATCGGGCATAAGTCGGAGCTAGTCGAGCAAGTCTTGGCTGGTCAGACCGAGTTTGTCCGTCAGACCGAGCAGCTGGGAACGGGCCACGCGGTTATGATGGCTGAGCCTGTTTTGGAAAATCTAACTGGTCAAACCTTGGTCATTGCTGGCGATACCCCACTGATCACTGGAGAAAGCTTGAAAAATTTGATTGATTTTCATATCAATCACAAGAATGTTGCGACAATCCTGACAGCAGAAGCGGACAATCCTTTTGGCTATGGCCGGATCGTGCGCAACCAGCACGGAGAAGTGATCAAAATTGTTGAACAAAAAGATGCTTCTGACTTTGAGCAGCAAATCAAGGAAATCAATACGGGGACTTATGTCTTTGACAATGCCCGTCTCTTTGAGGCCCTCAAAAATATCAATACCAACAATGCTCAGGGGGAATACTATATCACAGATGTGATTGGTATTTTCCGCGAGAATGGCGAAAAAGTCGGTGCTTATACGCTGAAAGACTTTGACGAAAGTCTCGGTGTCAACGACCGCGTGGCTTTGGCGACAGCTGAAAGCATTATGCGCCGCCGGATTAACCAGCAGCACATGATTAACGGTGTTAGCTTTGTTAATCCTCATGCGACCTATATCGATGTGGATGTAGAAATCGCACCTGAAGTGCAAATTGAAGCCAACGTGACTCTGAAAGGTCAAACCAAGATCGGGGCAGAGACGATTCTGACCAATGGGACTTATATTGTAGACTCAGAAATTGGTCAGCGAGCGGTCATTACAAACTCGATGATTGAAGAGTCTAGCTTGGCAGATGGTGTGACGGTCGGTCCTTACGCCCATATCCGTCCAGGTTCTAGTCTGGCCAAGGATGTCCATGTTGGTAATTTCGTTGAAGTCAAGGCGTCTTCGCTAGGTGAAAACACTAAAGCTGGCCATCTAGCCTATCTTGGAAACGCTGAACTGGGAGCCAATGTCAATATTGGGGCTGGTACAATTACGGCCAATTACGATGGGCAGAATAAGTATAAGACGCTGATTGGGAATAATGTTTTTGTCGGCTCTAATTCAACTATCGTTGCTCCAGTAGAGTTGGGTGACAATTCATTGGTTGGTGCAGGCTCGACTATTACAAAGAGTGTTCCAGCAGATGCTATCGCGCTAGGACGTGGTCGCCAGACCAATATGGCAGAATACGCTAAGCGTCTCCCTCATCACCCTCAAAATAAGTAGGTTTAGTCATGGAATTTGAAGAAAAAACCGTTCAACGGACGGAGATTTATCAGGGACCGATTTTTAAAGTGGTTCAGGACCAGGTAG
>CAJPQE010000014.1:0-22840 GCA_905372795.1 Streptococcus cristatus
TAAGACACCGCCTTTTCACGGCGGTAACACGGGTTCGAATCCCGTACGGACTATACTATCCGCCATAGCTCAGTTGGTAGTAGCGCATGACTGTTAATCATGATGTCGTAGGTTCGAGTCCTACTGGCGGAGTAAAAGAGTTTCAGGTATGCGAATTACCAATAATGAAGAGAGGACAATTGTCCTCTTTTTTTGTATGATATCAGGCAGAAATTTGATAAGTTTGATATAATAATTTTAGAAAATATGTTCAAGAGGTTTCTTATGAAATCATTAAAATTTCAGTCTGTTTTTGACATTATCGGGCCTGTCATGATTGGTCCTTCCAGCAGTCATACTGCAGGGGCTGTGCGTATCGGTAAGATCGTATCCTCTATTTTTGATGATACACCAACCGAGGTTGAATTCCAGCTTTTTAATTCCTTTGCAAAGACTTATCGCGGGCATGGAACAGATTTGGCTCTGGTAGCAGGTATTTTAGGAATGGATACGGATGATCCTGAAATTCCTAACAGCCTTGAAATTGCCCATAAACGCGGTATCAAGATTGTCTGGACTATTCAGAAAGATAGCAATGCTCCTCATCCAAATACGACAAAAATCACGGTTAAAAACGCCCATAAAAGCATCAGTGTAACGGGTGTGTCTATCGGTGGTGGAAATATTCAGGTGACCGAGTTAAATGGCTTCTCAGTCTCTCTCAGCATGAATACGCCAACCATTATCATTGTCCACCAAGATGTTCCAGGTATGATTGCCCATGTAACGGAGGCTCTATCACGCTACAATATCAATATTGCTCAAATGACGGTGACTAGAGAAAAAGCGGGCGAGAAAGCGATTATGATCATTGAGGTGGATAGTCGTAGTTGCGAAGAGGCTATCGAAGAGATTCGGAAAATCCCCCATCTCCATAATGTCAATTTCTTTAAATAGGAGAAGAGATGTTTTATTCAATAAAAGAATTGGTTGAGCAGGCTGATTTAGATTTTAATGGCAATGTTGCTGAATTAATGATTGCGACCGAATATGAATTGACAGGTCGGGAAAGAGACGAAGTTTTACGTCTGATGAGTCGGAATCTTGAGGTCATGAAAGCTTCGGTTTTACTTGGGCTTGATGAGAGTAAATCTCGCAGCGGATTAACTGGTGGAGACGCAGCCAAATTGCACCACTATATCCAGTCGGGGAAGGCTTTGTCAGATTATACTGTGCTGACTGCTGCAAAAAACGCCATTGCTGTCAATGAACACAACGCTAAAATGGGCTTGGTTTGTGCTACACCAACAGCCGGTAGCGCTGGCTGTCTGCCAGCCGTGCTTACATCAGCGATTGAAAAACTAGATTTGACAGAGGAACAGCAATTAGACTTTTTGCTGGCTGCTGGTGCTTTTGGCTTGGTTATTGCCAATAACGCTTCTATTTCCGGTGCAGAAGGAGGCTGTCAAGCTGAGGTGGGCTCCGCTTCTGCTATGAGCGCAGCTGCCCTGGTTTTGGCTGCTGGTGGCTCTGCTTTTCAGGCGAGTCAAGCTATCTGTTTTGTCATCAAAAATATGCTGGGCTTGATTTGTGACCCAGTAGCTGGTTTGGTAGAAGTTCCTTGTGTCAAGCGAAATGCCATGGGAGCTAGCTACGCCTTTATCGCAGCGGATATGGCTCTGGCTGGAATCGAGTCTAAAATCCCTGTTGACGAAGTCATTGATGCCATGTACCAAGTAGGATCTAGCCTGCCTACTGCTTTCAGGGAAACGGCTGAAGGAGGGCTAGCTACAACTCCTACCGGCCGCAGACTTTCAAAAGAAATTTTTGGAGAATAAATAAGTATCTTTGAGCAATAAAAAATGACTAGATATTCTAGCCATTTTTTATTATTTTAGTAAGCCCAAGCAGATAGTCCTTGTGCACTGTAAGCACGGTAAGCTGCTTGAATTTGATCTTCAACAGTTGCAGTAGATCCCCAACCTGGCATTGTTTGGAAAAGACCACTTGCTCCTGATGGGTTGTAGGCATCGACTTGTCCGTTAGATTCGCGAGCAATAATATTTTCCCATGTAGATGCAGACACTCCTGTCATTTCAGCCATACGAGCAGCTGCGTAAGAACCTACAGCACCTGGAGTATTACCATTTGCGAGTACGACGTCTGATGAATAGGCAGAGTAGTCTGAGGTTGCAGCAACTGCAGGAGTTTCTGTCGTTACTGGAGTTTCCGTAGCTACTGGGGCAGCTGGAGTTACGGGAGCTGGGACTGCTGGTGTCGCTGGTGAGACAGCAGGTGCTGATGTTGTTTGTTTTGCAACATCTTTCAAATCACCCAATTCCAAAACTTGTCCAGTCATGATAAAATCTGGATTTGAAATTTTGTTTAATTCTACCAAACGTTCAACAGTTGTTTTTTTACTTTCAGCTATTTCTGATAAGGTATCTCCAGCTTTTACTGTATAAGATTCAGCACTAGCAACAATAGTTGATGCAAATAGTGTTGCTGTAGCAATCGTTCCTGCTAGAGTCAATTTTTTCACTTTTATACTCATTTTAAAAGTTTTCTCCTTTAGTTATAATACTATCATACACATTAAATATTACTAAAAGATTACATTTTAAGTGCGAATATTACAAAAATATTGAGATTTACACATAAAAATATTATTTTAAAAGGATTTTTAGTCTATTTCATTAGATCTCTAACAAAAATATTGCTATCAAACTTATACTATTCTTTATTTTTTTAAGATAAAGAGCAAGATACCAATCAGGAAAATAGAGAGAAGAGCCAGATTGTCAATCATTTTCCAAGAAAGTTGTCGATAGCGGCTTCTTCCTTCACCACCACTATAGCCACGCGCTTCCATTGCGATAGCTAAGGCGTCTGCCCGCTTGAAACTAGAAGCAAATAAGGGAATTAAGATTGGAATGATTGATTTAACCTTTTGAACAATCGTTCCTTCGCCAAAATCAACTCCGCGAGCCCTTTGAGCGTTCATAATTCTCGTGGTGTCATCCATTAAGGTTGGTACGAAACGCAGGCTCATAGAGAGCATGAGGCCAATTTCATGCGTAGGAACTCTAAAGACTTTGAGTGGTTTCAGTAGAGCTTCTACTGCATCTGAAAGGCTGAGTGGTGTTGTGGTTAAGGTTAACAGAGTTGAAAAGAAAATAATCAAAACAAAACGGCTAAAGATAATCCCCGCTTGAGAAAGACCAAATTCCGTAATTTTAATGAAACCAAACTGGAAAAGTACCTTGTCTCCTCCTGTCAGAAAGAGCTGGAAGAGGGTGGTAAAGGCAATAATGAAAACCATTGATTGAATGCCCTTTAGAAAGAATGTCAAAGGAACTTTTGAGAGAAAAATCAGAGTAAAAACGAAAACAAATAGCAGCAAATTAGTGATGAGATTGTTGGCCCAGAAAATTAATAAGATAAAGAAGAACATGGCCACTAATTTACTGCGCGGATCCAATCGATGGATGACCGAATTTCCTGGGATGTACCGTCCTAAAATCAATTTATCCATGTATCATCTCCTTAAATTCCTCAATTGTAATTGGATAATGAGAAAATTTCATTCCTTTTTCAGCTAATTCTTGGGCGAATTTCGTGATTTTAGGCACTCCTAGCTGAATCTTTTCCATAAAATCAATATCTTGAAAAACCTGAGCAGGCTGGCCGCTTTTGACGACACGCCCCTTCTCCAAAACATAGACCGTATCAGCAAAATTTGCTACATCATCCATTAAATGGGTTACAAGAACAATGGTCATTCCAGCTTGATGCAGTTTTTTAAAGAGTCCCATCAATTCCTTGCGTCCTGCTGGATCAAGTCCGGCCGTTGGCTCATCTAAAACCAAGATGTCAGGTTCCATTGCTAGGATTCCGGCAATGGCAACCCTTCTCATCTGCCCGCCAGAAAGTTCAAAAGGACTGCGGCTAAACAATTCTTCAGAAATGCCGACAAGGCTTAATTTTTCACGCGCTAAATCCTCGGCTTCTTCTTTAGAGACCCCAAAATTTTGCGGACCAAAGGCCACGTCTTTCAAAACAGTCTCATCAAAAACCTGACTTTCAGCAAATTGAAACACCAAACCAACCTGTTTACGAACTTGTTTGATGTCCTTGTTAACAGAATTTGAAGTAATGGTGACATTGTTGACTTGCACGCTGCCCTCACTAGGAGTCAGTAAGCCATTCAAGAGCTGTAAAATGGTTGATTTTCCGCTACCAGTGTGCCCAATCAAAGCCGTATAGCTACCATCTTTGATTTCCAAATCAACTTCAAAAAGCGCTGGACCCTCAAATGGAGTTCCAGCCTGATAGGTATAACTGACTTTATTTAGAGTAATTCCCATAATTGTTCCTGCAATTCTTTTTCAGTTAAATAGGTTTCTGGCAGAGTTAGCCCAGTTTGAATCATAGCAGCTTTGACCTGGTTGACAAAGGGTTGATCCAAGCCCAAGTCCTCCAAATCAGGTCTGGAAAAGAGTTCTCTTGGTGTAGCAGTTGACTCAACCTGACCATTTTTCATAAGGAGGACACGGTCACTCAGCGAAATCTCGTCCAAATCGTGGGTAATGGAGATGACTGTTAAATGATTCTTATCTTTAATTTTCTTGACAGTCCGAATCAATTCCAGTCGTCCTTCTGGGTCTAACATACTGGTTGCTTCATCCAAGATGATAATATCTGGCTGGAGCGCGACTACGCCAGCAATAGCGACTCTTTGCTTCTGTCCGCCAGAAAGTCGAGCAGGTTCTCTCTCCTTAAAATTCTGCATGCCGACTAGCTCCAGAGCTTCATGGACGCGTTTCACCATCATGGGATAATCCATGCCTTGATTTTCCAGACCAAATGCAACGTCGTCTTCAACAGTGGCCCCAACAAACTGGTTATCAGGATTTTGAAAGACCATGCCGATTTGGCGACGTTTCTCCCAGACATTATCGACTGTCAATTTATCCCCAGAAATGAGGATATCACCGCTCTCAGCTTCCAAAAGACCGTCAATCAAACGCACCGTAGTCGACTTTCCGCTGCCATTGTGACCGACAATAGACAGCCATTCTCCTTGTTTCACGTGAAACGATACGTCTTTTAAAATATAATCTTCAGAGTTATGGTCATAACGATAACTAAGATTTTTTACTTCAATGATATTTTCCATATTATTTAAATGTATCTTTAAAGAGATAGGCGCTGCCCTTGAAATAATCATAGCCAGAATAAATAGTGAAAATCAGGGCTATGTAAAGGAGAATCTGACCGAGTAAAGTCCAATGGAGCAGGAGAAAGAGGATGGCAAACATCTGCGTGAAAGTCTTGATTTTGCCTGGCATAGCGGCCGCTAGAACTGTTCCGCCAGTTTCGACTAGGAGAAGTCTCAGACCAGTTACGGCCAGCTCTCGGCAAATGATGATAGCTACTACCCAAGCAGGAGCCATTTTCATTTCAATCAGCATGATAAAAGCGGACATAACCAGCAGTTTATCGGCCATGGGATCGGCAAATTTCCCAAAATTGGTCACGACCTGCCACTTGCGCGCCAGATAGCCATCCAGATAGTCTGTGATGCTGGCAAGGGCGAAAATGATTCCAGCTAGGATATGCATGGCTGGCGAATGACCAAAAGTTAAAATCAAAATAAAGATTGGAATTAAGGCAATTCTGGCAAGGGTTAAAGCGTTGGGGATATTTTCTTTTTTCATCATTCTTCCTTTATGATTCAATTGTAAGGGTAATTATAGCACTGTCACTGGTCAAGGTAGATAGGTCTATTTTCTGACTGCCGACAGTGACAGTGACGCCTTTTACAACTCCTAAGGTAATTGTATAAGTCGTATTGGGAGAGAGTGTCACTGTTTGGCTTGATTGGGCTGGAGTAAGGGTTGTACCTGCTGCCAAGTCTGTATTTGTCACACTAATCCAGCTTGAGGTATTGCTTGCTGAGATTGTTAACTGAGTAGTTTGCGACTCGCCACGATATTTTACAGTTAAATAGTTTCCTTCTCCAGTGACTTCCAGCTTTTCTTTTGTTGAGCTAGAGTCTGTTGTGGAAGTCTCAGGTGGAGTTGAACGATCTTCGATACTTGAGCTCGAGACGAGGCTGTAACTATCGGAGCTGGCAAACTGCGGAGTAGTTGTATTTGCATATTGCCAAACGTAATAGGTGACAAAAATAATGATAGATAGGGCAACTACTAGGAAATAAAAGAGCGGAAGCGAAAAGGAACGATTTTTATATTTTCTGCTTCGAAATTCCTCGTTTTCCGCTAATTCAATTTCGTCATAAACGACAGTATTATCTGTGTCGTATGCCTCTAAAAGAATTGTCTCGTCTAAATCCAGAGCCCAAGCGTATTTTCGTAGCAGGCTACGGACGTAAAAGGCATTTGGAAATTTCTCGTATTGATTGTTTTCAAGAGCCTTTAAGTAGTCAGTTTTTATATCTGTTTTTTTGGCTACATCTGCTAAAGTAAGTTTCTGGTTTACTCGAGCAAGTCTGAGTACCTCTCCTATCGTTTTTTTTCTCATAAGGATAGTCCTTTTCTCTTAGACATTATTCTAACAAAATTTTGAAATAAACTTGGAACTATTTTGGGAAAATAGTAAAATCTGTCATATCACACTTGTCAATAAAGCGACGTCCGACTTTTAAGACGTCATTTAAAGTGATATCCTGTAAAATCTTAGGTAAATCAAAAAGATTCTCCCCTGTTAAATGCGGTTCGTACTGGGTTGCCATGTATTCAAGAGAATTCAGACCATGCAGCAAATCTCCAAACATTTCACTTTTAATCGTATCTAGGTGTGTTTCTGTGACATCTGGATCCTGAGCAAACTTTCGAATGGCTGAGCGGAATTGATGAGAAATTCCTACGGGTTCCTGCGTGTCCATAGTTAGGATGACAAAGTGGAAATCCTTTTCCACCTCTACTTCAAGAGTGAGCGAATTGTCAATTTTTCCGTTTTCATACAGGGTCTGGAAACGCTTGGAAGTCCAACCAAACATCATGGCAAAAAGCAATTTCAGGGCAATTTTATAGCGATAAAGCTCCGTATCCTGTATCGCATCTTTGCCACGAATACCGATTGCCAACTTAGGACTGGCAACTTCCATCCGACTAGTAGCAGTTGGAATTACTGGCTGTAAGATGAGAGGCTCTTTTTCAATCGTTTCAGTTAATAATTGAGGCGATAAGGTCTCTTGTGTTTGGACAATGTCTTCAAAAGTGGACTCCAAATCAAAATTACCAATGACAAATAAAGTCATATTGGACGGACGGTAGAAAAGCTCAAAGTTCTCTGTCAGATCTTCCACAGTAATATCCATGATTGACTCTGTCGTTCCGGCAATATCTTCTGCTAGTGGAGTTTGAGGATAGAGATTACTCAAAGCACCAAAGAAGAGCCGATAATCTGGATCGTCTTGGTACATTTCGATTTCTTGCTGGATAATTCCTTGCTCACGCTGAACAGATGCTTCTGAAAAATTGGCTTGGGAAACGAGTTCCTGCAACAGCTTCAGATTTTCTGCTACACAGTTTGTCGTAGAAAACAGATAGCTGGTACGTGTAAAGCTTGTAAAGGCATTACTTTCTGCGCCAAATTTAGTAAATTCCAGCAGCAAATCCTCACCGTTTTCACGCTCGAATAATTTGTGCTCCAAAAAATGCGCAATCCCTGCTGGATAATGAGAGACTTGCTTTGTTTCACGTGAAACAACCTTAGTATCAACAGAGCCAAAATGTGTTGAGATGATGCCGTAGGTTTCATTAAAATCATTTTTAGGGAGTAGGTAAACCTGCAATCCATTTGCTAGCACCGCCCGATAGATGCTTTCTCCCACGGCTATATAATTGATTTTTTCTAAACCTGGATTCTGCATTATTTCCCTTCCATAAAGTAAATCGCCTGTAATTTCAACTGTTGGGCTGCCTCTATAAGATCAGCTTTGCTGACATTTTCTAATGCTTTCAGCCAAGCCTCTAGTGACAGAAATTTTTTCCCTAGAACAGAGGACATGTAAGCACGCTCAATCAAGGTGTTTTGTCGATCCTGAGCCAGAAGTATTGAATTTTTCAGCATATTCTTGGTTTGTTCAAGTTCTTCATCTGTGAAATGTCCCCGCTTCAAATCTAGAATTTGTCGGTTGATTAAAGCGATGGTCTTTGTCCGATTTGCTCGGTCAATTCCAGCATAGATTCGCATCAAACCAGAAAAAATATCAAAACTACTAGAAATAGTGTAGGCTAGGCTCTCTTTTTCCCGAACATTGACAAAGAGTTTGGAATGAGCAAATCCTCCCAATAAGCCATTCAAAACAATTAGAGGCAGATGGCTGCGATCCCCATATTGACTAGAAAAATGGTAGGCCAGTTCAACAATGGACTGATGTACATCTCGCTGCTCCAGCTTTTCTCTAGTTATATTTGAATAGTTTTGCTGATAGCTAAGCTGTAAAGGTTGCTCTCGCTCAGAAAACTGGAATTCTTGGATTTTCTCACGAACAGCAATCTCATTAAAATCACCGATGAAGAAAAAATCAATTTGATCCTGATTTAGCATTTGCTGAAAAGCAGCGAAACTAGTTTCAGCCGTTTCTTTTTCTACTAGCTCGATTGTTGCCACGCGTGGAATCCGCATTTCTGGTAAATCGTAAAATAAATTATTTAACTCTCTGTGAGCATGGTAGAAATGATTCTCAATTTCAGCTTCCAAGTCTGTTAAAACATTTCTCTTTTCAATCTCAAAAGTTTTGGTATCAAAAGCCTGTCCATTTGACAGAGGAAAAAAGAGACTAGCCTTCAAAAAATCTAGTATTTCATCTGCCAACATATTTTTACGGCTCAAGAATTGATCCCGCACGAAAGAAAGATTGATATCCAGATAATGCACTAATCCCCGTCGTGAAAGGCTTGTCGAGTAATTAGCACCGTATAAATTCGCTAATTTTTCTCGAAAGGCTTGCGATGTTGGATAAAGGGCATTTGAAGTTTCCAGCATACTAGCCGTAAGAACCCGCCCAGCTATTGTTTTTTCAGACATAGGAGCTGAAAATCGCACTTTAATTTTATTGGTTTTAAATTTTTCTGATTGAATGAAGTGAAGATGTACTCCTTTTATGATTTCCATTGCGCTCCTCATACCGAATAATATAGACTTCTATTATAACACGAAATGCTATTTAATGCTTTGTAAGGATCGGCAATTTTAGTGATTAAAGCGTTTTCTATTTTTCTAGTAAAACTTGCCTTTGAATGAGACTACCACGGAACAGTTTCTGCTTAAAATATGATATAATGACAAGGATTGAGGTGAAATATGGAATACAAATTATTTGACGAATTTATTACTCTACAGGCTCTCTTAAAAGAAGTCGGTATTATTCAAAGTGGCGGAGCAATCAAGTCCTTTTTGGCAGATCATCAGGTCTTTTTTAACAGCGAACTAGAAAATAGACGAGGGAAAAAACTTAGAATTGGAGATGTCGTCTCTCTCCCAGACCAAGAACTGGAGATCATCCTCCTTGCCCCAAGTCAGGAGGAAATTCTTGAACATCAAGAGGAGCAAGCAGAGAAAAAAAGAGTGGCAGACTTAGTTAAAGCCATGAATAAGGACTTGAAAAAATCTCAACCAGTAAAAAAAGAACAGAAGAAAAGAAAGCCCGAGCAGAAAAATAAAAAAGCTCCTGTTCGCTTTCCAGGAACCTAAGCCATGTGGTTAAAAACGCTGAAAATTAAACATTTTCGTAATTACCAGTCTGCAGAGGTTGATTTTGATCCTGGCCTTAATATCTTTCTGGGACAAAATGCACAAGGGAAAACCAATATTCTAGAAGCCATCTATTTTTTAGCCCTTACTCGCAGTCACCGAACCCGAACCGATAAGGATTTGATTCATTTCCAAGAAAAAAATCTTCAAATTTCAGGAGTCATTGAAAAAACAACGGGTAAAATCCCACTTGACATAGAGTTGACACCAAAGGGTAGAATCACCAAAATAAATCATTTAAAACAAGGGAAACTATCAGATTATATAGGGGTTGTCAATGTTGTCTTATTTGCTCCAGAAGATTTACAGCTCATTAAAGGCGCCCCTGCTTTACGCCGAAAATTTATTGATATTGAGCTTGGGCAAATCAAGCCCATCTACCTTGCTGACTTATCTAGTTATAATCATGTGCTCAAGCAAAGAAATGCTTACCTGAAGGCCAATGACAAGGTAGATGAAACCTTTCTCTCTGTTCTAGATGAGCAACTGATTGATTTTGGTTGTCGTGTCATGCAACATCGCTTAGACTTTATTGAAAAGCTAGAAGGTTTTGCTCAGGAAAGTCATAGCGATATTTCTCAAGGGAAAGAGAAATTGACAATCAAGTATTTGTCATCTGTTCCGTTTTCACGTCTCGAAGATTTAGAAGCTTCTTTTCGGTCAGCCTTATCAGAAAGTCGTAGACGAGACCTTTTCAAAAAAAATACTGGTGTTGGACCTCACCGAGACGATATCAACTTTTTTATAAATGAAATGGATGCTGGATTTGGTAGCCAAGGCCAACATCGTAGTGTTGTTCTATCTCTCAAATTAGCTGAAATTAAACTAATAGAAAGCCTTACAAAAGATACTCCAATATTATTGCTTGACGATGTAATGAGCGAACTTGACAATATGCGTCAATTGAAATTGCTAGAAACTATCTCTCAAAATATCCAGACTTTCATCACGACAACCAGCTTAGATCACTTACATAATCTACCAGAAGATATTAATATTTTTCAGATAAGTCAGGGTGTAATAAAGAAAGAAGAGAATATTAACTTTACAGACTAGTCAATAAATTGTAAACGTATTTTACAATTTTGTAAATTAGAAAAACAACCTTGTCAAGGGATTGACAAGGTTGTTTTTCTTTATAATTATAATTCTATTGGACAGAGTAGTTTGGAGCTTCATTGGTGATTTGTACATCGTGAGGATGACTTTCTTTCAAACCAGCACCACTCATCTCAATAAACTGAGCATTTTCATGAAGTTCTTGCAGGTTAGCCGCACCGACATATCCCATACCAGAACGGATACCGCCCAACATTTGGAAGACGATATCTGCAGCCGCTCCCTTGTATGCCACACGACCTTCAATTCCTTCTGGAACTAGCTTATTCGCTTCATTAACAGAACCTTGGAAGTAGCGATCGCTGGAGCCTTTCTTCATAGCTGCGATAGAGCCCATTCCACGGTAAGTTTTAAATTTACGTCCTTGGAAGATTTCAGTCTCACCTGGTGCTTCGTCTGTTCCAGCAAACATGGAACCAAGCATGACTGCATTTCCACCTGCAGCTAAAGCCTTAACAATATCTCCAGAATATTTAATTCCACCATCAGCAATGATGGTTTTTCCATATTCACGTGCGACTGCAGCTGCATCGTAGATTGCTGTTACTTGTGGCACACCGACACCGGCAATGACACGAGTTGTACAGATAGAACCTGGTCCGATTCCGACCTTAACCACATCAACACCGGCATCAAAGAGGGCGCGTGCACCTTCAGCAGTTGCAATATTTCCGGCAATCAAAGTGCGATCTGGGAAGTGAGCACGAATTTCAGCAATTTTACGTAGAACGCCAGCTGAATGACCATGGGCTGTATCAATAACAATGGCATCTGCTCCTGCTTCAAAGAGGGCCTCTGCACGTTCAAATGTATCTGAAGTGACACCTACCGCACCAGCAACTAACAGACGACCAAATTCATCTTTGGCTGCATTTGGGAACTCAATCACTTTTTCAATATCTTTAATGGTGATAAGACCAGAAAGTCGACCGTTTTCATCTACTAAAGGTAGTTTTTCAATCCGGTGTTCTTGCAGAATTCTTTCAGCAGTTGCCAGATCAGTTCCGACTGGAGCTGTAACAAGATTTTCACTGGTCATGTGGTTGGAAATTGGTTGATTATAATCTGAAATAAAGCGTAAATCACGGTTAGTCAAGATACCGACTAATTTACGATTTTCCATCGTTTCAACCACTGGAACCCCACTAATGCGGTAGCGCCCCATCAATTCATCTGCTTCAGCAATTGTATGATTAGGAGTCAGGAAAAATGGATCGATAATGACACCATTTTCAGAACGTTTTACCTTACGAACTTCATCAGCCTGCTGTGCAATAGACATATTTTTGTGGATGACACCTAGACCGCCGGCACGGGCAATGGCAATCGCCATTTGACTTTCGGTAACTGTATCCATAGCCGCAGTAATAATTGGGATATTTAATTTCAAATTCTCAGCAAGTTTTGTACTTAAATCAGCATCATTTGGCAACACATGACTTTCAGCTGGAATAAGCAATACGTCATCAAAGGTAAAACCTTTTTTCAAAAATTTAGTGTCCCAGTTAGACATCCACAGTTTCCTCTTTTCTTATATATTGAGCAAGGCTCGTCTTTTTATTGTTAATATCATACCATTCTATAGGCATTTGTCAATGATTATTATGCAAAAATTAAAAACCATCTCTTTTGAAGGTAAAAGACGATGGTTTTTGATAAAATCTGCTATTATTGTTCGTTATTTAAAGTAATTAATTCCCATTGCATTTTTGACTTCTGACAGGGTTTGTCCAGCAACTTGTCGAGCACGTTCACTGCCTTCTTTCAGCATATCATAGACTTGGCCCATGTCTTTTGCAAACTCGAGGCGACGCTCTCTGATTGGTCCTAATTCCCGCTCTAAAATATCCAGGAGATAGCGTTTAGTTTTGACATCCCCCAGACCACCGCGTTGGTAGTGTTCTTTCATAGCCGCAATTTCAGCAGCATCTTCTGGCCGACCAAAAACATCCAGATAATGGAAAACCATATTACCTTCGATTTTTCCTGGATCTTCAACTTTGATGTGGTCGGGATCGGTATACATGCTCATGACCTTTTTCTTGAGAGTATCCATATCATCCGCTAGATAAATCCCATTGTTTAATGATTTTGACATTTTAGCATTGCCATCAAGCCCTGGTAAACGTCCAGCTGCTTCATTTTCTGGATAGATGCCTTCTGGCTCCACCAAAACCTCACAGTCATAGGCATGATTGAAGGAACGAACAATTTCACGTGTCTGCTCAATCATCGGTTTTTGGTCATTTCCGACAGGTACATAGTTTGCCTTAAAGGCTGTAATGTCTGCGGCTTGAGAGATAGGATAAACCAAAAAGCCAGTTGGGATACTTTCTCCAAAACCTTTCTGAGCAATTTCTGTCTTGACAGTTGGATTGCGCTCTAATCGAGCTAAAGACACCAAATTCATGTAGTACATTGACAACTCTGCTAACTCTGGAATTTGACTCTGGATGAAAATAGTTGCTTTTTTGGGATCCAGTCCAGCTGCTAGATAGTCTAAGGCTACATTGCCAATGGATTCTACAATTGTTTGTGGATCTTTTGCATGGTCTGTCAGAGCTTGTTGATCCGCCAGAAAAACAAACATCTCATACTTGTCTTGATTTTGTAAAAGAACACGGTTACGTAAGCTTCCTACATAATGACCAATATGTAATTTTCCAGTCGGACGGTCTCCGGTTAAAATAATGGGTTTTGTCATTGCTTGCTCCTCAATTAGTATTGCTCTCATTATATCATTTTCAAAGAAAATGCGGAAGAATCTAGAAGAAAAAAGAAGAAACACAACTCAAAAAACAATTAATTGACAATATATTTACATTATGTTTACAATACTTACAGCATGTTTATCTCTTAAAATAGTTTTTTGTCCCATAATAATTTGAAAAAAGAAGAATTTTCTAGTAAAATGGAAGAGATTACATATATAGGAGAAAATCATTGCTTACAGTATCTGATGTGTCACTGCGTTTCAGTGATCGAAAATTATTTGATGAAGTAAATATTAAATTTACAGAAGGAAATACCTATGGTTTGATTGGAGCTAATGGTGCAGGTAAGTCTACCTTCTTGAAGATTTTAGCTGGGGATATTGAGCCAACGACAGGCCATATTTCTTTAGGGCCAGATGAGCGACTCTCTGTTTTGCGTCAAAATCATTTTGACTATGAGGATGAGCGGGTCATTGATGTCGTTATCATGGGGAACGAGCACCTTTATAGCATTATGAAGGAAAAAGATGCCATCTATATGAAGCCTGACTTTTCTGACGAGGATGGGGTTCGAGCAGCTGAGCTGGAAGGAGAATTTGCTGAACTTGGTGGCTGGGAAGCTGAAAGTGAAGCATCTCAATTGCTACAAAACCTCAATATTCCAGAAGACTTGCATTATCAAAATATGAGTGAATTGTCGAATGGTGACAAGGTTAAGGTCCTTCTTGCCAAGGCTCTTTTTGGCAAGCCAGATGTTTTGCTTCTGGACGAGCCGACCAATGGTTTGGACATCCAGTCTATCACTTGGTTGGAAGATTTCTTGATTGATTTTGAGAATACAGTTATTGTCGTATCCCACGACCGTCACTTCTTAAATAAAGTTTGTACGCATATGGCTGACCTTGATTTTGGTAAGATCAAACTTTATGTCGGAAACTATGATTTCTGGAAAGAATCAAGTGAATTGGCAGCTAAGTTGCTCGCTGACCGAAATGCTAAGGCGGAAGAAAAAATTAAGCAATTGCAAGAGTTTGTTGCCCGCTTCTCTGCCAATGCCTCTAAGTCTAAACAGGCAACCTCTCGCAAAAAGATGCTGGATAAGATTGAATTGGAAGAAATTGTTCCGTCAAGTCGAAAATATCCATTTATCAGCTTTAAAGCGGAACGGGAAATCGGGAATGATCTCTTGACAGTAGAAAATCTTTCTGTCAAGATTGACGGTGAAACCATTCTTGACAATATCAGCTTTATCCTGCGTCCTGGCGATAAGACAGCTTTGATTGGACAAAATGATATCCAGACAACTGCCTTGATTCGTGCCTTGATGGGAGATATTGACTATGAAGGGACTATCAAGTGGGGTGTTACAACCAGTCGTTCTTATTTGCCAAAAGATAATTCTCGTGACTTTGCCAGTGGTGAATCTATTCTTGACTGGCTTCGTCAATTTGCTAGTAAAGAAGAAGACGATAATACCTTCCTTCGAGGTTTCTTGGGTCGGATGCTTTTCTCTGGCGATGAGGTTAACAAGCCTGTCAACGTCTTGTCAGGTGGAGAAAAAGTTCGAGTTATGTTGTCTAAACTGATGCTTCTTAAGTCAAATGTTCTTGTTTTGGACGACCCAACTAATCACTTGGATTTGGAATCTATTTCTAGTCTTAATGATGGCTTAAAGAACTTTAAAGAGTCGATCATTTTTGCCAGTCATGACCATGAATTTATTCAAACCTTGGCCAACCATATCATCGTTCTCTCAAAAAATGGTGTGATTGACCGCATTGACGAAACTTATGATGAATTTTTGGAAAATCAAGAAGTTCAGGCAAAAGTCAAAGAACTTTGGAAAGATTAATAAGTTGTCAACATGAGTTGACAGAGGTTTACAGAGGCATGAAACAACGTTTCGGCCTCTTTCTCTATAAGAAACATGGAAAAAATCAGATATTTTTTTAAGAAAAATTGGCTTTATTTTGCTTCCTTCATCTTACCTTTTCTCATTATGTGTTTCGTTTATCTGAGTCAAGGTATTTACTGGGGCAGCGATACTTCGCCGTTACTTGGAGATGGCTTCCATCAATATGTCGTATTTGATACGACTTTGAGAAATATTCTTCACGGAACGGATAGTCTTTTTTACACGTTTTCAAGTGGATTGGGACAGAATTTCTATGCCCTATCTAGCTATTATCTAGGGAGTTTCCTTTCCCCCTTCGTCTACTTTTTCGATTTAAAATCAATGCCAGATGCGGTTTACTTGTTTACTCTTATTAAATTTGGCTTGATTGGCTTGACAACTTGTATTAGCATTAAAGGGATCTTTAAAAAAATTCCAGAAACACTAATCTTGATTCTGTCAACCTCCTTTGCCTCGATGAGTTTCTCAGTTAGTCAACTAGAAATAAAAACTTGGTTAGATGTATTTATAGTAGTCCCCCTTATCATCTTTGGTTTACACAAGTTGATGAATGGACAAGGGAGAGTTTTATACTTTACAAGCTTGTCAATTCTCTTTATCCAAAACTATTATTTTGGCTATATGATGGCCTTGTTTTTAGTTCTTTGGTACCTCGTTCAGCTTTCTTGGGATTTTAAGGCCAGGATTCGGTCTCTCCCTGATTTTGCTATCGTATCAATATTAGCAGGCCTTACTAGTTTAATTATGATTTTGCCGACTTATCTAGATCTGAGTTCACATGGTGAGACCTTGACAAGGGTTGAAGACTTATTTACTGAGAAAAGTTGGTATCTAGATATTTTTGCTAAAAATTTTGTAGGAAGTTTTGATACGACTAAGTATGGATCCATTCCTATGATTTATGTTGGTCTATTTCCTCTTATTTTAAGTATCTTATTTTTCACGATAAAAAGTATTAAGTTTCGCGTGAAACTGGCCTACATTTTCTTGATTGGCATTTTTATAGTGAGTTTTCGACTGCAGTATTTGGATTTGCTTTGGCAAGGAATGCATGCGCCAAATATGTTTTTACATCGCTATTCTTGGCTCTTTTCTCTTCTTATCATTTTTATGGCTGCAGAGACGCTCAATCGTTTGGAGGAGGTAAAATGGCGACAAGTATTCCTTAGCTTTCTACTCATTTCTTTTGGTTTTCTAGCCACTTTGCATTATAGAAAACACTATGATTTTCTTGGTCCCGAAAATTACATTTTTACTTTAGAGTTTTTCTTTGCCTATCTCTTAATCAGTTTTGCTTTTATTCGTTATCACGTTAGGCAAAGGATGTTTACAATATCTTTACTGTTTTTTGTGGTTTTTGAGCTTACTTTAAACGCTTATTATCAGGTTGATGGAATTGCAAAAGAATGGGTCTTTGCAAGTCGTTCATCCTATTCGAAAAAGATGAACGAGATTGACAGTCTTGTCAAGTATAGTAAGAAAGAAAACAAAGATTTCTTTCGAACAGAGAGGCTTGATCCTCAGACTGGGAATGACAGTATGAAATTTAATTATAATGGAATTTCTCAATTCTCATCAGTCAGAAATACGCAAGCAAGCTCGACTTTAGATAAATTAGGTTTTAAATCAGCAGGAACTAATCTTAATCTCCGCTATCAAAATAATAGCATTTTGATGGATAGTCTTTTTGCTGTAAAGTATAACTTGTCTGAGACAGATCCGCAGAAATTTGGTTTTTATGCTGAGAAGACTGAGCGATCAATGACATTGTATGAAAATAATTATGCTTTGGGTTTGGCTTTCTTAACCAATGATGTTTACAAAGATGTCAAGTTCACTAATTTAACGCTCGACAATCAGACAGCCTTTTTAAATCAACTATCGGGTTTGGATCATAAATATTATGAGCGAATTTCTATCGCTGGTGATGAGGAAGAAACCGAAGGGAAAGTAACTGCAAGCATCGAAAATGACGCTCAATTAAGCTATGCTAGCGTCACTTACACAATTGAGGTGCCTGCGGGTAGTCAAGTCTATGTCAACCTTTCAGATCTTGATTTTTCAAACGATAATCAGACGGATGTCAATATCACTGTAAATGGAATCACGAATCGTTATCCAACTCATAATGTTTTTCCATTTTTGAATATTGGCTACTTTAAGGAAGCACAGACGGTCTCTATCCAATTTTCTTTCCCAGAGAATCGAACTGTCTCTTTTAACCAGCCAGAGTTTTTCTCTGTGGATGTAAATAAATATCAGCAACTCATAAGTAAATTGAAAGAACAAGAGGTTTCTGTGACGACAAAATCCAATACGGTAACGGTTGATTATCATGCGGATAGAGATAGTTCTCTCTTTTTCACCATTCCTTATGATAAGGGCTGGACAGCTAGTGTAGATGGCAAGAAGGTACCGTTAAAACGTGCGCAGAATGGTTTTATGAAACTTGATGTGAACAGAGGAGCAGGCAGGGTCACCTTATCATTTGTTCCAAGGGGATTAAAGGAAGGAACTGCAGCTTTCTTTTTAGGAATAGTTTTATTTTTCTTCTATGATAGGGTTCGATTTAAATGGAGCAAAAAACATATAGATAGTTCAGCATAGGCTTTACATCATCAAAAAACTTTAGAATATAGGTCTGTTTTTACAAGTTCTTCAATAGTCTGTAATATACTTCATCAAAGTAATAAAGTTCTGTAATACTTTTGCTTTAGGATAGATATATCAAAGAAAAGGAGAATTCTAAACATGAATTTGTATTTTAAAAATAGAATGATGAAAGCAGGCTTGCTCAGTTTGATGGCAGGAACTGCTGCTTTGCTTCCGATTGTAGCCAATGCAGAAAGCTATACTGTCAAGTCAGGTGATACCTTGTCCGCGATTGCTGCTTCTCATCAGATGACTGTTGACAAGATTGCGCAAAAAAACAAGATTAGCAATATCAATCTGATTAGTGTTGGACAGGTTTTAGAGCTGGACGATGATGTGTCTGAGCAAATAACTGTTGAAAAATCAGATAAGACTGAGCAATCTACTGTAAACCCAAGTTCTGACTTGAGTGCTGAGGATGCAGAATCCAAGGAGTGGATTGCTCAAAAAGAATCCAGCGGCAGTTATACAGCGCAAAATGGGCAATACTATGGTCGCTATCAGTTGACTATTACCTATCTAAATGGAGATTTGTCACCAGAAAATCAAGAGAAGACAGCGGATGCTTATGTAGCAGGTCGCTATGGCTCATGGTCGGCTGCTAAAAATTTCTGGTTAGCAAATGGCTGGTATTAAAACTTTATTTAGAAATATGTTTATAGGGATTGGAATTTGCATTCTAGTTCCTTTTTTATAATTATTAGTACATTTTTGTTTGGAATATGATATTTTGCATCAAGGTATTTACAATACTGTAAACTTACTTGACAACTTAAAATACTCATCAGATTGAGCCAAAGGTTATCCGTTGTTCTCCTTGCTAAATCATGCTATAATAGACCTTGCTCAAGCGACCTTCAATCGTTGAAAGCACAGCACGACCTTCAATCGTGAAATAACGAAAAGATGGGAGAACACAATGAGTGATAACTCTAAGACTCGTGTCGTCGTTGGTATGAGCGGAGGTGTCGATTCATCAGTAACTGCTTTACTCTTGAGAGAGCAAGGTTACGATGTAATTGGCATCTTCATGAAAAACTGGGACGACACAGATGAATTTGGTGTCTGCACAGCCACAGAAGATTACAAAGATGTAGCAGCTGTTGCAGACCAGATTGGCATTCCTTACTACTCTGTCAACTTTGAGAAAGAGTACTGGGAACGTGTTTTTGAATACTTCTTGGCGGAATACCGAGCTGGTAGGACTCCAAATCCAGATGTCATGTGTAACAAGGAAATCAAGTTTAAAGCCTTCCTTGACTATGCCTTGACACTGGGTGCAGATTACGTTGCTACGGGTCACTATGCTCAGGTGAAGAGAGACCAAGATGGCTTGGTCCATATGTTACGTGGCAAGGATAACAATAAGGATCAGACTTATTTCTTGAGCCAGCTATCACAGGAACAACTTCAGAAGACTATGTTTCCTCTGGGTCATTTAGAAAAGCCAGAAGTTCGAGCAATTGCTGAAAGAGCTGGCTTAGTCACTGCTAAGAAAAAAGATTCGACTGGTATTTGCTTCATTGGTGAGAAGAATTTTAAAGAATTTCTGGGCCAATATTTACCAGCCCAGCCTGGTCGCATGATGACAATGGATGGACGAGATATGGGTCAGCACGCAGGACTCATGTATTATACCATTGGCCAGAGGGGTGGTCTTGGAATTGGTGGCCAGCAGGGCGGTGACAACGAGCCTTGGTTTGTGGTCGGAAAAGACCTTAGCCAAAATATCCTTTATGTTGGCCAAGGATTCTATCATGACCATTTAATGTCAACCAGCCTTGACGCTAGTCAGGTTCATTTCACGAAAGAAATGCCGGAAGAATTTACTATGGAATGTACAGCTAAGTTCCGTTATCGTCAGCCGGATTCCAAGGTGACAGTTACTGTAAAGGGTGACAAGGCGGTTGTCAACTTTGCTCAACCACAAAGGGCCGTTACTCCAGGCCAAGCAGTCGTTTTCTATGATGGAGAAGAGTGTTTAGGTGGTGGCTTGATTGACAGAGCTTATAAAAATGGTCAAGTCTTGCAGTACATTTAAGTAACTACAAGAGGAACGAGAATGTTTCAATTTTTTAAGAAAAAGACTGATAAGAAGGACAGACTTGAAACTCTTTCTGACTACAAGAAGCAGTATTTGCATGAGAAAACGACAGAATCTATAGAGGCATTATTTAAGGTATTAAAGCAATCTAAGGTTTGGGTTCCCTTCAATGCTTATCTGATAGATGAAAGTGAAGGTCAAGAAGGTGTTCGACTAAAACCCGATATTCTGCAAAAGGGAGATGATTATTTCTATCCCTGTTTCTCAAACGAGCAAGAGATTCCAAAAGAATACTATGATCGCTTTTCTTGGTTGCAACTGCCTGTCACAGATTGTTTGTTTGCAGTTGAAGGCAGAGGGAGATTTCCATTAAGAGGGATTGTTCTAGACGCATTCTCTGAATCTGTCGAGATTGATAAAGAAGCTTTTGAAGCGATTCGCCAATCTTAGTTGCTTTAGATTGACAATTTCGCTCAATTTGCTACAATAAGATAAGCAATACCTATGATGGTCAAAGCTCATGGATGTTGCAGGCTTTTTTGTCCTGCACTTCTAGAGACTTGGCCTTTTTTGGTGAAAAAATGAAGGAAAAAGAAATGACACACAATTTTACTGAAAGTTATGATGTTATCGTGATTGGAGCAGGGCATGCTGGAGTTGAGGCATCGCTTGCTGCTAGTCGAATGGGTTGTAAAGTTCTTTTGGCAACCATCAATATTGAGATGCTGGCTTTTATGCCTTGTAATCCCTCTATCGGAGGGTCTGCAAAAGGCATTGTCGTTCGTGAAGTAGATGCTTTGGGCGGAGAGATGGCCAAGAATATTGACAAGAGCTATATCCAGATGAAAATGCTCAATACTGGTAAAGGACCCGCTGTTCGGGCTCTTCGAGCGCAGGCAGATAAAGAGCTCTATTCTAAAGAAATGCGCAAGACTGTTGAAAATCAAGAAAATTTGACTTTGCGACAAACCATGATTAATGAAATCTTGGTTGAAGATGGTAAAGTAATTGGTGTTAAAACAGCGACGCAACAGGAATATGCAGCTAAAGCCGTCATTGTTACAACTGGAACAGCCTTGCGGGGAGAAATTATCATTGGTGATCTCAAGTATTCGTCAGGTCCTAATCACAGTCTGGCAGCCATTCCTTTGGCTGATAACCTGCGGGATCTAGGCTTTGAAATTGGTCGTTTTAAGACAGGAACGCCTCCGCGTGTCAAGGCTTCGTCGATCAATTATGATGTGACTGAGATTCAGCCAGGAGACGAAAAAGCTAATCATTTCTCTTATACGTCTCGTGATGAGGACTATGTGAAGGATCAGGTGCCTTGCTGGTTGACTTATACCAATGCAGAAAGTCACGAAATTATCCAAAATAACCTGCACCGGGCTCCTATGTTTTCAGGTATCGTTAAGGGTGTGGGACCTCGCTATTGCCCGTCAATCGAGGATAAGATTGTCCGTTTTGCGGATAAGGAACGCCACCAGCTTTTCTTAGAGCCTGAGGGTCGTGATACGGAAGAAGTTTATGTGCAGGGGCTGTCAACTAGTCTGCCAGAAGATGTACAGAAGGACTTGGTTCACTCTATCAAAGGTTTAGAAAATGCTGAGATGATGCGGACAGGCTATGCCATTGAGTACGATATGATTATGCCTCACCAGTTGCGGGCAACCTTAGAAACCAAGAAAATTTCAGGACTCTTTACAGCAGGCCAAACCAATGGAACTTCTGGTTATGAAGAAGCCGCTGGTCAAGGGATTATTGCTGGGATTAATGCGGCCTTGAAAATCCAAGGGAAGCCGGAGTTGATCTTGAAGCGTAGTGATGGTTACATTGGAGTCATGATTGATGATTTAGTGACCAAGGGGACCGTTGAACCTTATCGCCTCTTGACTAGCCGAGCGGAGTACCGTTTGATTCTCCGCCATGACAATGCCGATATGCGTTTGACAGAGATTGGCCGAGAAATTGGTCTTGTAGATGATGAACGCTGGGCTCGTTTTGAGATTAAAAAGAATCAGTTTGACAATGAAATGAAGCGCTTGGAATCCATCAAGTTGAAACCTGTCAAGGAAACCAATGCTAAAATAGAAGCGCTTGGCTTTAAAGCTCTGACAGATGCAGTGACAGCCAAAGAATTTATGAGACGTCCAGAAGTGTCTTATCAAGATGTGGTTCAATTCATTGGTCCAGCGGCAGAGGAGCTTGATGAAAAGATTATCGAGCTAATTGAGACAGAGATTAAGTATGAAGGCTATATTTCCAAAGCTCTTGATCAGGTGGAAAAGATGAAGCGCATGGAAGAGAAGCGCATTCCAGCTAATATTGACTGGGATGATATTGATTCGATTGCGACAGAAGCAAGACAGAAGTTTAAGAAAATTAATCCAGAAACGATTGGTCAGGCAAGCCGTATTTCGGGTGTCAATCCAGCAGATATTTCTATTTTGATGGTTTATTTGGAAGGTAAATCTAGAAGTATTTCTAAAAATAAAGCAAAATCGTAGACATATTAACGTACTATTTTATTGATAGTACGTTTTTGCATAATTTACACGTTTGTAAATGAATGTTTACAAAAAATCTCTTTTATATAGAGAAATATTTACAACTACTGTCAACTTTTTGTTT
>CAJPQE010000015.1:0-22016 GCA_905372795.1 Streptococcus cristatus
GTAGTTAACAACAACGACGGTACGCATACTGTTAAAGTTGGTCTTGATAAGAATGGTGATGGTAAACTTGATCCAAGTGAAGTAACGTCAACGACTATCGTGAAAGACGGTGCAACAGGTGCCACAGGAGCGGATGGTAAACCATCATTGGCTAAGGTTGTAGACAATAACGATGGCACTCACACTGTTCAAGTCGGACTTGATAAGAACGGCAACGGTCAGCTTGATCCAGACGAAGTGACATCTTCAACTATCATCAAAGATGGTAAGGATGGCAAAGCTGGTGCAACAGGTGCCACAGGAGCTAAGGGTGAAGATGGTAAATCATCATTAACTGAAGTAGTTAACAACAACGACGGTACTCATACTGTTAAAGTTGGACTCGATAAGAATGGCGACGGTAAGCTTGATCCAAGTGAAGTAACGTCAACGACTATCGTGAAAGATGGCGCAACAGGTGCTACAGGAGCAACCGGAGCTAAGGGTGAAGATGGTAAATCATCATTAACTGAAGTAGTTGATAACCACGATGGCACTCACACTGTTCAAGTCGGACTTGATAAGAACGGCAACGGTCAGCTTGATCCAGACGAAGTGACATCTTCAACTATCATCAAAGATGGTAAGGATGGCAAAGCTGGTGCAACAGGTGCCACAGGAGCTAAGGGTGAAGATGGTAAATCATCATTAACTGAAGTAGTTAACAACAACGACGGTACGCATACTGTTAAAGTTGGTCTTGATAAGAATGGTGATGGTAAACTTGATCCAAGTGAAGTAACGTCAACGACTATCGTGAAAGACGGTGCCACAGGAGCGGATGGCAAGCCATCATTGGCTAAGGTTGTAGACAATAACGATGGCACTCATACTGTTCAAGTCGGACTTGATAAGAACGGCAACGGTCAGCTCGATCCAGACGAAGTGACATCTTCAACAATCATCAAAGATGGTAAGGATGGTAAAGCTGGTGCTACAGGAGCAACTGGAGCGGATGGCAAGCCATCATTGGCTAAGGTTGTGGACAACAACGATGGCACCCATACTGTTCAAGTCGGACTCGATAAGAACGGCAACGGTCAGTTGGATTCAGACGAAGTGACCTCATCTACCATCGTTAAAGACGGTAAGGATGGAAAGTCTCCATTAGCTGAAGTAGTTAACAACAACGATGGTACGCACACTGTTAAGGTCGGTATTGATAAGAATGGTGATGGTAAGCTTGATCCAAGCGAAGTAACTTCAACGACTATCGTGAAAGATGGCGCAACTGGTGCTACAGGAGCGACCGGAGCTAAGGGTGAAGATGGTAAATCATCATTAACTGAAGTAGTTAACAACAACGATGGTACGCACACTGTTAAGGTCGGTCTCGATAAGAACGGCGACGGTAAGCTTGATCCAAGTGAAGTAACTTCAACGACTATCGTGAAAGACGGTAAAGATGGTAAGACACCATTAGCAGAAGTAGTTGACAACCAAAATGGAACACACACCATTAAGATTGGTTTTGATACAAATGGTAATGGTAAGCTTGATCCAGATGAAGTAACCTCTGCTACAATCGTTAAAGATGGAAAAGACGGTAAAGACGGAAAAGACGGAAAAGATGGTCAAAGCTCACTTGTAACGCTCGTTGAAAATGAAGATGGTAGTGTTACTATTCTTGTTGGAATTGATAAGAATAACAATGGTAAGGTTGATTCTGATGAAGTAACATCTTCTACAATTATCAGAAATGGTAAAGATGGTAAGGACGGCAAAGACGGAAAAGATGGTAAAGATGGTAAGGACGGTAAGGACGGTAAAGATGGCAAGGGTGTAACCGGTCCAACCGGCCCAACCGGCCCAACCGGTCCAACCGGTCCTACAGGTCCAACCGGCCCTACAGGTCCAACCGGCCCTACAGGTCCAACTGGTCCTACAGGTCCAACTGGTCCTACAGGTCCAACTGGTCCTACAGGTCCAACCGGCCCTACAGGTCCAACTGGTCCTACAGGTCCAACTGGTCCAACCGGCCCAACCGGTCCAACTGGTCCTACAGGTCCAACCGGTCCTACAGGCCCAACTGGTCCAACCGGTCCTA
The DNA here is from genome assembly GCA_905372795.1 of Streptococcus cristatus. GTDB lineage: Bacteria > Bacillota > Bacilli > Lactobacillales > Streptococcaceae > Streptococcus > Streptococcus cristatus_J. Next base: position 2,087 of record CAJPQE010000015.1, read on the forward strand.
CAGGTCCAACTGGCCCTACTAATCCAATAAAACCAGTAGTTCCAACAGCTCCAACAGTTCCAGCTAAGCCAACAAAACCTGCAGGAACAACCAAAGTAGTAGCTAAGTCAGGAACCCTTCCTAAGACTGGTGACAATAGCAACCATGAAGTAGGTGTGGTAGGCGCAGGACTTCTATCAGCTGCACTTCTAGCTGCCTTAGGTGTTTCTAAGCGAAAAGAAGAAGAACTCTAAGATATTCTATTTATAAAATTTAAGCAATATCAAGTTTAGAGTAAAACAGAGGCTATTAGGATTATTAAAATTCTACTAGCCTCTAGTTTTGTTGTATTAATGTTTTGGAGGAATTGAATGTCATCAATTGTATTGAATATGATTGTAAAAAATGAAGCCCATATAATTTTGGAAACACTCCAAAATTTGGTCAATTCAATCACATTTGACTACTGGGTCATTTCTGACACTGGCTCCACAGATGGAACGGAAAACCTCATCTTGAACTTTTTTAGTGAGGTGGGAATTCCAGGAGAATTGCACAAAGATGAATGGCAAAACTTTGCACATAATAGAAATTTAGCCCTAAATTATGCAAGAGGAAAGGGAGACTATATTCTAATCTTTGATGCAGATGATTTCGTTGAAGGTAGTTTAAAAATTTCTACTGATCTTGAAGCAGATGCCTATTATCTCAATTTTTCAGATGAGAGTGGAGTTCTTTCATTTCGTCGTGTAGCTCTTGTTAAAAATAATCCAGAAATTTATTGGCGAGGAGTTGTGCATGAATTTATTGAATTGCCTGAAGGTGCCAGTTATGGAAATCTTGTAGGACCCTATTCAGTCATTGCAAGAACAAGAGGCGCACGAAGTCTAGATGGTGCTAAATATTATCATGATGCAACTTTACTTGCAAATGCTGTTTATAATAATCAAGACCCTGATTTAGAGCCTAGATATACCTTTTATTGTGCGAGATCTTATCGTGATGCAGGTTTATACCAGGAGGCCTTGTCTTGGTTCAAAAAACGTGCAGTTATGACGGATGGATGGTCAGAGGAAGCTTATTATTCTTGTCTAGAAATAGCGCAAATTTATGAAAATGAAGGGAAAGCTCTTGAAGGACGGGAGTATTTGGAAAAAGCCATCCAGATTAACCCTAATCGCGCTGAAGCATGGTCTCAATTAGCTAAATTATATAGAGAGGCAGGGCAGCATCACATTGCTTTTGCTTATGCTTATATGGCTAAGGATTTAGAATTGAATCCGGATAGCCTTTTCAGCTGGAACAGGGTTTATGACTATTGGATTCCATTTGAATTGTTAGAAAATGGTGTCAAAATAGGGAATTTTGAAGTTGCCTACCAAGGCTTCAGAGCTTTGATTATGGCAGGACAGGCTGACACTTATAAGAATTATTATGAATACTTGCCTCAATTTGAACAATATCTAGATAATGAGATTATTGAGAAGATTATAGAAGTCATTAATGGTACAGAAGCTTAATTGAATCTGTCAATACAGTTTTTGTCGACTATAACGGCCTGATACATGCCAAACTTTGGAGAGGACCAATTGGTCTTCTCCTTTTTTGTTCTTGGAGCAGTTGGTATTAGCTTAACTTTCAGTTTTAAAAGTCAAAAAAAACAGAAATTCCTTATGAATTTCTGTTTCTTTATTTTATTCTTGATAAGAGACGATGCCAATGATAGTATCGACAGCGCGTTCCATGGTTTCTAGGCTGACATATTCAAATCGTCCGTGCATATTTTCACCACCGGCGAAGAGGTTTGGTGTCGGAATACCCATAAAGGAAATTTTAGAGCCGTCAGTTCCGCCACGGATTGGTTCGATAATAGGCTGGATGTCCAGACTTTCCATGACTGCTTTGGCGATATGGATAGGTGTCATGTCCTTTTCAATGACCTGCTTCATGTTGTAATACTGGTCTTTGAGGGTCAGGATAACGCGCTCGCCGCCCAGCTCTTGGTTCATTTTATCAGCAATAGCCTGCATAGTAGCTTTGCGATTTTCAAAAGTCTCTGTCTCAAAGTCACGGACAATGTAGCTGGCTTGAGCTTCTTCGACAGTTCCGGTCAGGTTCATCAGGTGGTAGAAGCCTTGGTAGCCCTCGGTCTTCTCTGGTCGGTCTGCCTCTGGAAGCTGGTTGTGGAAGTCAATAGCCAGCTGGAGAGCATTAACCATCTGGTCTTTAGCTGTTCCCGGATGGACATTGCGGCCTTGGAAGGTCAGTTCTGCTCCAGCAGCGCTAAAGGTTTCATACTGGAGTTCTCCTAGAGGGCCGCCATCCACTGTGTAGGCAAAGTCCACATCAAAGTCTTCAGCGTCAAACTTATCGGCTCCGACGCCGATTTCCTCGTCTGGGCCAAATCCAACTCGGATTTCTCCATGCTTGATTTCTGGATGGGCAGACAGGTATTCTATAGCAGTCATGATTTCAGCAATACCTGACTTGTCGTCTGCTCCCAAAAGGGTTGTGCCGTCAGTTGTAATTAAGGTTTGGCCCTTGTATTTATGGAGACTGGCGAAGTCCGCAGGATCTAAGTTAAAGCCAGATTGTCCTAGCGGAATCACACCGCCATCATAATTCTCGATGACCTGCGGCTGTATGTTTTCCGCGTTGAAGTCTGCCGTATCCATGTGAGAAATAAAGCCAATCTTGCGGGTAAAGCTAGGATCGTTGGCTGGCAGAGTCCCAATTGCAAATCCGTTGGGCAGGTAGTAGACATTTTCCAAGCCAACTCGCTTCATCTCAGGAATGAGGACATTGTTAGCAAAGTCCACCTGACTCTGGGTGCTGGGTGTAGTAGTAGATGTCTCGTCTGAGCGTGTATTGACCTTGACATAGGTCAGGAAACGATCTAAAAGATTAGGGTATTTCATAAAGGCTCCTTGTTTTCATAGATTAAGTCTATTTTAGCACAATCTTGAACAAAAGACATCCGAAAGTCAACATTTCTCTAGTTGAAAAGGCTTAGAATATAAACGTAATGGAAATAGGTGAAAATCAGACTTGTAAGATTGGAGAATAGGTTTTTTGCAAAACTATGAATATAAAATTGATTGAGAAAAGCAGTGGCGAATATATTAGAGGTGTATGTTAAGAGAAATTTTGTGATATAATAAAAAGTAGAAAATCAATATAGTAAATAAGAGGTAGTGCCATGATTTATGAATTTTGTGCAGAGAATGTCACCTTGCTAGACAAGGCTTTAAAGGCCGGAGCGAAGCGGGTTGAACTGTGTGATAACCTAACAGTTGGAGGAACAACGCCTAGCTATGGTGTCATTGAGGCTGCAGTACGAATGGTCAAGCCTTATGATGCGACTGTGATGACTATGATTCGTCCTCGTGGTGGGAATTTTGTCTATTCAGATTTGGAAATCGAGATAATGCTTTCGGACATTCAGAAGGCACGTGAGGCAGGGAGCCATGGCCTCGTTTTTGGTGTTTTAGCGGAAAATAACGAGATCGATTATCCTAAGATGGAGCGACTGCTTGAGGCAGCTCAGGGACTGGATGTGGTCTTCCATATGGCTTTTGATGCTATTCCTGCTGAGTATCAGTTCGGAGAGTTAGACTGGCTGGTTGAACACGGTGTTAAGCGGATCTTGACTCATGGTGGGCCAGCGTCAGAGTCCATTCTAGAGCATTTGGCTTGGCTGGATGAGTTGGTTGAGCATGCGGCAGGGCGGATAGAGATTTTACCTGGTGGTGGAATTAATCTAGAAAATCGTGACGAGATTGTTGACGCTCTAGGTGTTGATCAATTGCATGGCACCAAAGTAGTATTTTAGCAGGAAAGTTCATGCTGGATTTATTTGAAAAATACAGGCTGAAGGAAGAAAGTTTGCTGGATTATGGCTTTGTCAGGTCTGGTGCAGAATACAGATATTCGACTAAGATTATGGCTGGCGACTTCCAGATAGATGTGCTGATTTCTGATGGAAAGCTGGATTTTCAGGTGCTTGATTTAGATACAGGTGACGAATACCGGCAAGTCAAGATGGAAAATATGGCTGGAGAGTTTGTCGGACAAGTCAGGGCGGCCTGTCAGGAGGTTTTGCTGGATATTCGGCAGCATTGCTTTGAGGAAGTAGGTTTTCTTTATGAGCAAAGTCAGCGACTGAGTAGCTATGTGGCGACTACTTATCAGGGGCAGTTGGAGTATCTTTGGGAAAATTCTTCTCGCAAAGGCTCTAATAGAGCCGCTGTTTTTCGCCATCAGGATAGCAAGAAATGGTACGGAGCTTTTTTGACGACAGATTGGTCTAAGTTTGAAAAGGAGCGCAATGGTGCGATCGAGGTTCTCAATGTCAAGAGTGACCGAGTTGCGGAACTTATTCAGCAAAAGGGAATTTATCCCGCCTTTCATATGAATAAAAAATACTGGCTCAGCCTGCCCTTAGATGGAACCTTGCCCGACCAGCAACTTTTTGATTTGTTGGACACCAGCTTTGTCCTGACTAAGAAAAGATGAGCATAGTTTGCCTGAGTTTCATTTTTAGATGAAATAGCGTATAATAGAGATAGTGAGAAACGGACAGTCGGATTAAGGGCTGTCCGTCCTTTGTTTGGAATGAGGAAACAAAATGAATCTTATCAGAAAACTGGACTGGTTTTTTAAATTGGAGAAGCGGCGTTATATGATCGGCATTTTGGCCTTGTCTCTGGTCAGTGTTTTTAATCTGATTCCTCCACGAGTCATTGGGCAGGTCATAGATAGAATCGCTAGGCAGAGTCTGACTACTGAAGACCTTATTTATAATCTTCTTCTTTTGATTTTGTCCGCTTTTATTATGTATGGTTTGCGGTATGTCTGGCGGCTCTATATCTTTGGCACGGCAAATAATCTGGGGCGCATCTTACGCTTTCGGCTTTTTGAGCATTTTACGCGGATGTCGCCAAGTTTTTATCAAAAATATCGAACGGGTGACCTTATGGCTCATGCGACCAATGATATCAATGCGGTAGTCAGCGTGGCTGGCGGTGGTGTTATGTCAGCGGTAGATGCTTCTATTACAGCCTTGGTGACCCTCATCACCATGTTTCTGGTCCTGGACTGGCGGCTGACCCTGATTGCTATTCTTCCTCTGCCCTTTCTGTCTTGGGGGACCAGCTTGATTGGTCGGAAGAATCACGAGAGCTTTAAAGCGGCTCAGGAGGCTTTTTCAGATCTCAACAATAAAGTTCAGGAAAGCGTGGCGGGAATTAAAGTGACCAAGTCTTTCGGCTATCAGAATGCGGAGACTCAGTCCTTTGCAGCCATTAACCAAGAAGTCTACCAAAAGAACATCTTGGCTGCCAAGTACAATTCCCTGTTTGACCCGATGGTGCTGATTTTTGTCGGCTTATCCTATGTTCTGACCCTGATTTTCGGGGGAATGTTTATTTCTCAGGGTCAATTTACAGTCGGTGAACTGGTTACCTTTATGACTTATCTGGATATGCTGGTTTGGCCGCTGCAAGCGATGGGTTACCTAGTGAATATCAGCCAGCGGGGAGCTGTTTCTTATGAACGGATTGAGAACCTGCTGGCTGAAGAGTCGGATGTCGAGGAAGCCCAGCAACCACTTTCCAGCATTCAAAATGGCCGACTGGACTATGAGATAGATTACTTTTCTTATGAGGACGAAGTGACTTTGAAGGATATTCACTTTACATTAGAAAAAGGGCAGACCTTGGGGATTGTCGGGCCGACTGGATCTGGGAAGACCACCTTGCTGCGTCTCTTGCTGCGGGAGCAGGATATTCAAGAAGGAGTAATCTATCTGAATAGCCACGATATCCGAGAGTATGCCCTTAAGGATCTGCGCGGTCTGATTGGTTATGTGCCTCAGGATCAGATACTCTTTGCCCTGTCCATTCGGGACAATATCCGCTTTGGCAATCCAGAACTGTCAGAAGAGCAGGTCATCCGAGCAGCCCAGCTTTGTGGTGTTTATGAGGATATTAAGGCTATGCCAGATGGTTTGGATACGCTGCTTGGTGAGCGGGGAGTCTCGCTTTCTGGCGGTCAAAAGCAGCGTTTGGCTATGAGCAGAGCCCTCATCACCAATCCAGAAATTTTGATTTTGGATGATTCCTTGTCGGCAGTGGATGCCAAGACCGAACATATGATTTTAGAAAATCTCAAGCAGGAACGAGCTGGCAAGACAACCATTATCACTGCTCATCGTCTGTCAGCCATTGTCCATGCGGATTTGATTCTAGTGTTGGAGAATGGCCGTATTAAGGAACGAGGTAGTCACCAAGAACTGCTGGCAGCACAGGGTTGGTATGCTCAAACCTATCAGAATCAGCAACTATATGAACGTTTCAAGGAGGAGTCTGCAAAATGACAAAACAATCAACTTTTAGACGTCTCCTAGGCTATATGTGGCGCTACAAATGGATTAGCCTACTGGCTCTAGCTTTTATTTTTGCGACAACCTTGGTGACAACGGCCTTGCCGCTCTTGGCTCGTTCTTATATAGACCAGTTTGTCAGCCGAGACGCAGCCACAAATGGGCTCTATCTGCTGGGAATTTACTATGGCCTCTTTCTTTTACGAGTACTCCTTACTTTTCTGGGGCAGTATGCTTTTGCACGGGTGGCCTACAGCATTGTTCGCGATCTTCGGCAGGAAACTTTTGCGAATATGCAGCAATTAGGCATGGCTTACTTTGACCAGACAGCAGCAGGGGCTATCGTTTCTCGCTTGACAAACGATACCCAGTCAGTGGCTGATATGTTTAGCAGTATTTTTTCTAACTTTCTCAGCTCCATGCTTATCTTGGTGGTGACGATCGCAACCATGCTGGCTCTGAATTGGCGACTGACTCTTCTGATTGTCCTCTTTTTGCCTATCATGCTTGGTTCGATTATCCTGTATCAGCGGCTGTCCAATCGTTTGCTCAAACAAGTCCGAGCTAAACTAAGCGACCTCAATGTCAAACTTTCTGAGAGCATTGAAGGGATGCGGATCATCCAAGCTTTTGGTCAAGAAAAACGGCTAATCGAAGAATTTGAAGCAATCAATGGGGAACACCTAGACTTTAGCAACCGCTATCTGAATGTGAACAGTCTCTTTCTGCGTCCAGCTATGTCCTTGCTGAAAATCTTAGCTTATGCCCTTATTCTGACTTATTTTGGCTTGAGTTGGCAAGTAGCTGGAGTAACTGCGGGTGTCATGTATGCTTTTATCCAGTATGTCAATCAGCTTTTTAATCCCTTGATTGATGTCATGCAAAATTACTCAGTTCTTCAGACGTCAATGGTGGCTGCGGAGCGCGTTTTTGAACTCATGGATCGTCGAGACTTTGAGCCTGAACAAGCAGAAAAGGGACCTGAGATTCAGGCGGGAAATATTGACTTTCAGCATGTGTCCTTCTCCTATGACGGAAAGAGGGAGATTCTAAAGGATATTTCCTTTAGTGTCAAGCAAGGCGAGACAATTGCCTTTGTCGGGTCAACGGGTTCGGGAAAATCCTCTATTATCAACCTTTTCCTGCGCTTTTATGAATTTGAAAAAGGCAAGATTCTAATCGATGGCAAAGACATCAGAGACTACAGTCAAGCTGAATTACGCCGCAATATCGGTCTTGTCTTGCAGGATCCCTTTCTCTACCACGGCACCATTGCCTCCAATATCCGCATGTACCAGGAGAGTCTGTCACAAGCAGAGGTCGAAGAAGCAGCTCGCTTTGTCGATGCCCATGACTTTATCAGCCAACTACCTCAGGGATATGATAATCCAGTTACTGAGCGAGGCTCTACCTTCTCTAGTGGCCAACGGCAGCTTCTGGCTTTTGCAAGAACCATCGCAACCAAGCCTAAAATCCTGATTTTGGACGAAGCCACAGCCAATATCGATTCGGAAACTGAGGAGCTGATCCAGCATTCTCTCCGAAAAATGCGGCAGGGTCGAACCACTATTGCCATCGCCCATCGGCTGTCCACGATTCAGGATGCTAATTGCATCTACGTTTTAGATAAAGGGCGAATTATTGAGTCTGGTAGCCACGAAGAGCTTCTAGCACAAAACGGAACCTATAAGAAAATGTATCGCCTGCAGGCTGGGATGATGGATGCCTGATAAACAAGGAGAAATTCAAACAAAAGTTGTAGGACAATAAGCCTACAACTTTTTTAGATAGTCTTTCAATTTTTCCAGATTTTCTTTCAAATCATCAAACCGTAGCTTAGCATAGCGGTAGGAGCAGGTCTGAATGTAGCTGCTTTCAAAAAAGTCCAGCGGTAGCTTGCTGTGTTTGAGAGAGCTGACTGAGGGGAGGGATTGGAGGTCAAAAATCACGCCATCGGTTGTTAACTGGTGGGGTAGAGGGCAATGGACAGAATCCAAGAGGTTTTGTGCCTTATTTTTTTCAGCTTCTAGTTGGTTCAATAATGCCAGACGATTCTTTTCAAACATCAGATTGTCAATATAGAGGGAGAGAGCTTTTTGCATGATGAGGTTGCTGTCGTAGTCAACCGCTATTTTATAGGACAGAAATGTTTCTCGAATCTGAGGGGGCAGAGTCAAGGCCGTGATGCGCAGGGCAGGAAAGAGACTGGTAGAAAAAGACTTGATATAGAGGACATGCTGACTATCATCTAGATAGTGAAAAGGCAGTTCTCGCTTCCTATCAAAGTCGGCCAGATAGTCGTCTTCAACGATATAGACATCATAACGCTCAGCGAGGGCAAGGATTTCTTCCTTTTCCTGACGACTGTAGGAATGTCCTAGTGGATAGTGGAAACGGGGAATCGTATAGAAAAACTTGATTTGCCCTGTTTGAAAAATCCTTTCTAACTCTTTCAGGTCAATCCCAGACGGTTTACGCTCAATGGTCTCATAAGGTAGTTTCTGGTTTAGCAGTAAGTCGTTGATCCGATGGTAGGTGGGCTGCTCCACCAGAATGGTCTCTTTGCTATTAGGAAAGTCGATCTGAGAGAGAATGTAGAGGGCTTGTTGGGTACCCGAAGTCAGAATCAGATTGTCTGCAGAAGTGTAGACTGCGGAGTCCAAGAGCAAGCGCTGGACTGACTGTCGCAGATCCTCCAGTCCTTCTTGTTGAGAATAGTAGTTGAAAAGATAGTTTTCTCGGCCAATCAGCGTTTCATTGACACACAGGCGGAAGTCCTCGTAGGCCTGATGGCGGTCGTCTGTCACAGCCAGCTCAATATCTTCCTTTTTATTTTGGTCATTTTCCAAGACATAGTAGCCGCTCTTAGGCACGGCATAGATGTACTTCTGATAACGAAGCTCAATCAGAGCCTTCTGGGCAGTGTCCTTGCTGCAACGGTAGCGGTCTGCCAGCTTGCGGACGGAGGGAATCTTTTGCCCCGTACTAAGCCTTCCCTTTTCAATGTCCCTAATAATTTTATCCATGATAACTTGGTATTTTGTTTTTGCTGCCATTCTGTCCCCCTACAGATTTCTTTCTCTTATTTTACCTTATTTCTAGGAAGCTGACAAAGTTTCTTGTTCATTCAAAATATAAAAACCAGCCTTGAATTTCCTTCAAAACTGGTTCAATCTAGAATATTTGCCTCACGCTTATTCTTGCAGAAAGCCCAGTGCAGCTAAGGCTTCCTCTATATAGTCTAGGTCCTGCTGAGAATCTGCCTCGATTAGATGGTAGTGAACTCCATTTGTTAGCTCGGATAAGGCACGAAAATCGCTCTCTAAGACTTGCTCTAAAAATTGCTGCACATCGCGACGGCAGGTCAATTTCAAATAGGTCTGGATTTCCCCATAGACAGGATGCTCAATCATGATATTTTGCACCCGTCCGCCATTATCAACGATAGCCAAAAGTTCGGCTTCGATATCGTCGGCCTTATGCTTGAGTTTAAAAAGGCGGTGAAAATGAGCGGGTTCATTGCTTTCTTTATAGAGATAGCCCCTATTGGTACTGATAATCGGAGCACCATCAGCCCGCAGCAGGGCAATATCCTGAACGATAATCTGGCGAGTGACATGAAATTGTTCCGCCAAAAATTGTCCGTTTAAAGGTTGCCGAGCTTCTTTTAAAAGCTCTAATACATCATTTCTTCGTTTTTTTGTCATATCTTCATTGTAAATCAAAACATTAGAAGATTCAAGGTTTAGCGCATCTTTTTCAGAGCCTGATAGACAAATTTGGCAATGACAAAGTCTACCATGCTGTGTACGATTGTACCAAATCCAACTAAACCGAAGAGGATATAGAAGGCATTTGCCGGATAGGCTGTTGTCGTATAAAAGAGAATGCAGACCACTACCTCACCAAAGGCATGAATCAGGGCCAGCACAAAATTAAAGATCCAGGTCTTTTTCTGACTGTCCAGTGTTTCAGGATGCTTTTGAAGGTAAAGAGCGCCGATAGTCCCGAAGAGCAGGTGAGACAGGGCTCTCAGGGTGATGATGAAAGGAAGGCCGGACATGAAAAATCCGATGGTAGAGCCGAGAACGACAATCACTGTCATGAGAGGCGAGATGAACATGGCCAGAAAGATAGCAACGTGGCTGGCTAAAGTGAAGGAAGCAGGCGGAATGACAATCTTAATCGGCATAACCAGCGGGATAACGATGGCTAGGGCAGTCAAGAAAGCGGTCAGTGTCATAAACTGATTTTTGGATGTTGGTTTCATAATAAACTCCTTTTATATACTGTATATACACTAGAATAGTACATTGTTTTGTCACAAAAGTCAAGAAAGTTTTTTAAAAACAAGTGATTTTCTTTGTCCATTTGTCAAATAAGATAAAATATCGTATAATAAGACGGTAAAATATGGCTGTCATTCGGTTCTTATTCTTTTCTGAATGTCTGCCCACTTATAAGGAGAAATGAATTTATGAATAATTTACCAAATTGCCCAAAATGTAACTCAGAATACGTTTATGAAGATGGTGTCCTCTTGGTTTGTCCAGAATGTGCTTATGAATGGGATCCAGCAGAAGTTGCAGCAGGAGAAGCTGGTCCAGTAGCCATTGATGCGAACGGAAACCAGTTGGCTGATGGGGATACAGTTACCTTAATCAAGGACTTGAAAGTAAAGGGTGCTCCTAAGGATCTCAAACAAGGAACGCGCGTAAAAAATATCCGCATCGTCGAAGGCGACCACAATATTGACTGTAAGATTGATGGATTTGGCGCTATGAAGCTCAAGTCAGAATTCGTTAAGAAAATCTGAGAAGCGCTATGAATAAAAAAGTAATTCTTGCTTATCGCCTTCTTCTTCTGGTTTTGGCTTTTGTAGGAGTCTATCTGGAAATTGCTAAACTTGGCGTGGGAATGCTAATGTACTACACGGTCTTGTCTAATCTTCTGGTTCTATTATTCACCGCCTATCTCATTTTTAGAATGTGGACGGACAATAACTGGGAGAGTTCCAAGCTGTTGCGCGTGAAGGGCGGCGTGACCATGTGTATCATGATTACCTGCGTGGTCTATCACTTGCTCCTAGCTCCGATTGCGACGGATTTTTATCGCTTGGAAAATTTCCTTTGCCATTATATTGTGCCTCTCATGTTTTTCTTTGATACTCTTGTATTTGATAAAACTCGGCAGTATCGTTGGTTTGATCCCATTTCTTGGACGAGTGTTCCGCTGATTTACATGATTTTTGCCCTTATTAACGGCTTTTTCTTGAAAATTGATATTCCCAATGCCAAGGATAAACCCTTTCCCTACTTTTTCCTGAATGTCTATAAGCACGGTTGGCCTTATGTTATCAAGATGTGCTTGATTATCTTTGTGGCCTATCTAGTCTTCGGTTATATTTTTTACGGAATCAAATCTATCTCATTTTCAAAGAAGAAAACTTAGATTCTTATAATAGGAATAGAAAACAGATGTTCTCTGTTTTTTATTTTGTTGAAAAGGATTAACAATTTATCGTGAAAAAAGTTCATTTTTTTCTTGAAATAGTTTTTAATTTGTGGTATAGTTATAAACAATTAAATAGTCCTTTAATTCTATCCAGAGAGATAGGCAAGGAGCAAAGTAAAAATGATGGGTGGAGTGTGACAAGTGCGTCTTGTTTCAGCCTATCTCTATTTTCTGAGGTCTCCTTGCAAAAGGAGGCTTTTTTAATGTTTTTAGGAGGTTTAGATGAAGACAAAGGAAGTTGTCGATGAGATCACCATGAATCGTGCCATCACGCGGATCACTTATGAAATCATCGAACGCAACAAGGATTTAAGCCAAATCGTTTTGGCAGGCATTAAGACCAGAGGGGTCTTCATTGCCAAGCGGATCCAGCAACGACTGGCTCAGCTTGAGAAAATTGAGATTCCAGTTTGCGAAGTGGATACAAAGCCCTTCCGAGACGATATCAAGGTTAAGGAAGACACGACAGTGATTCCAGTTGATATTACTGATCGTGAAGTGATTATCGTTGACGATGTGCTTTATACAGGTCGGACTATCCGCGCAGCCATTGATAATCTTGTCAGCAATGGGCGGCCATCACGTGTCAGCCTCGCTGTTCTAGTGGACCGCGGGCACCGTGAGTTGCCGATTCGGGCAGACTATGTTGGCAAAAATATTCCAACGAGCCACCTTGAAGAGATTATTGTTGAAATGACTGAAAAAGATGGTCAGGACCGAGTTCTGATTGTAGAGGAGGAGACAAGATGAGTCAAGAAGTTAAATACGATGTCCATGATATGCCAAAACCTGGCTTACTCTTAGGACTTTCATTCCAGCATTTATTCGCTATGTTCGGGGCGACAGTGTTGGTTCCGATTCTGGTGGGAATTGACCCAGCGGTAGCCCTGTTTTCAAGTGGTTTGGGAACGCTGGCCCACTTGACAGTGACCAAGTACAAAATTCCTGCTTATATGGGCTCCAGCTTTGCTTATATCGCTGCCATGCAAATCCTAATGAAGACAGATGGGATTGCTGCGGTTGCGCAAGGTGCTATCACGGGAGGTTTGGTCTACTTCATCGTAGCCCTCATCGTGAAATTCGCAGGTAACGCTTGGATTGATAAGATTTTGCCGCCAGTAGTGGTGGGGCCGATCATCATGGTGATTGGTCTGAGTCTAGCGGGCACAGCCGTTGGCGATGTGATGTATAAGACTGTTGGAGACCAGAAGGTCTACGACATTACCTACTTTGCTATCGGGATGGTAACTCTCCTCTGTGTCATTTTATTTAACATCTACGGTAAGAAAATCGTTGGTATTATTCCGGTACTGCTGGGCTTGATTGTTGGCTATATCTTCGCTCTGATTGTCGGAGCGGTGACAGATCAGGAGATTATCTCTTTTGCTAACGTGACAAAAGCTTCTTGGTTCCACGTTCCACCGATGAATCTTCCATTTATAGATTATGATTTTAAATTGTATCCAAGTGCAATTCTAACAATGGCACCGATCGCCTTTGTAACGATGACAGAGCACTTTGGGCATGTAATGGTTCTGAATAGCTTGACAGGCAAGGATTTCTTTAAAGAGCCTGGTTTGGATAAGACTTTAGCTGGAGATGGTCTGGCACAGGTTATCGCGGGTATCTTTGGTGCTCCGCCAGTGACCAGCTACGGCGAAAATATCGGGGTGATGGCACTCAATAAAATCTACAGTGTTTATGTGATTGCTGGTGCTGCTGTACTGGCGATTATCATGAGTTTTGTTGGAAAAGTATCCGCCCTGCTCCAATCGATTCCAAGTCCAGTTTTGGGAGGCATTTCTATCGCCCTCTTCGGGGTAATTGCTTCCAGCGGTTTAAAAATTCTGATTGAAGCCCAAACCAATTTTGACAACAAAAAGAACCTGCTGATTGCCAGTGTCGTTCTGGTATCTGGTATCGGTGGTCTGACCCTGCAACTATCAGGTCTGCAAGTTTCAGGAGTGGCCTTGTCAACTGTTCTCGGAATTGCCCTCTACCTCATCCTGCCAGATCCTAAAAATTAGGCTGACGATATTGCTACATTTGTCCAAAGTTTTTAATAAAAAAGGAGTATAACATCATGTCATCAAATCAAATCGCACTTAAAAATCTTGTATCTATGGAACACCTTACGAACGAAGAAGTAATGGCTTTGATCAAGCGCGGGATTGAATTTAAAAACGGCGCAAAGGTTCATTATGATGAGCAGCATATCGTTGCAAATCTCTTCTTTGAATCTTCAACTCGGACTCACAAGGCTTTTGAAGTAGCAGAATTAAAACTTGGATGCGACCTGCTTGACTTTGATGTCAAGACAAGCTCAGTTAACAAGGGAGAAACCTTGTACGACACGATTTTGACTATGTCAGCTCTCGGTGTAGATGTCTGTGTCATCCGTCACCCTGAGGTCGATTACTATAAAGAATTGATCGAAAGTCCAACGATTACAACTTCTATCGTAAATGGTGGTGATGGTTCTGGTCAGCACCCAAGCCAAAGTTTACTTGACTTGATGACAATTTACCAAGAATTCGGTCATTTTGATGGTTTGAAAGTAGCCATCGCTGGTGACCTTGATCACTCTCGTGTAGCCAAATCTAATATGCAGATCTTGAAACGTCTCGGTGCGGAGCTCTTCTTTGCTGGTCCAGATGAGTGGAGAAGTGCGGAATTTGCTGACTATGGTAAATTCGTAACGATTGACGAAGTGATTGACCAAGTGGATGTCATGATGTTCCTCCGCGTACAGCACGAACGCCATGACTACAACTCCATTTTCTCTAAGGAAAATTATCATAAACTCCATGGTTTGACGCAAGAGCGCTATGATCGTATGAAGGATACTGCGATCCTGATGCACCCAGCGCCTGTCAATCGCGATGTAGAAATTGCAGATCATTTGGTTGAGGCTCCAAAATCTCGTATCGTAGAACAAATGACAAATGGCGTCTTTGTCAGAATGGCAATCATTGAGGCTGTTCTCAAGGGACGCAACTAATCTCAGAATGTAGCTTGTGAGTAGGCTTGAACTCAAGAAGAGTCTGCCTACTCCTTTTTTAAACTTAACCTTAAAAACTTATAAAAGATAAATGTTAAAATCAAAAGAACTACTCGAAATCATGTTTTCTGAGTAGTTCTTTTGATTTATGCATTGCTGGATTTTGCAAAGATTCTTGGGATAACTTTTTTGAGTTGTGGGATGAAGACGAGACTAACCCCAATAACGATGAGTCGGTCTGCATAGTCGGTCAGCGCTTGGACGATGATGGTGCTGGTGACCAAATCTAAGCCTAAGCCATGTAAACCTTGTACGATAATACTGGAACCACTTGGAGTAATCCCTTTGAAGACTATCACAGTGATCAGAGAGGCCAAAGCAGTAGCTGGCAGAGAGACTAGAACCGTTTTCCAGAGAAGGTTTAGTATTGGTTTTGAATCAGCAGTGAAAAAGACCGAGACAAGCAGAGCCAAAAGAATGGCTACTGGAGAGAAATAAATAGCAGAAATATCCGTTGTAAAGGCGCTAATAAGAGCACTGGCAACCGCAGTTCCTACTCCCAAAATAGGTCCTAAAATGAGGCTAGCCAATATCGTTCCAAAAGTATCCAAATAAACAGGAAGTTTTAGAAAAAGGGCGATGTTGGCACCGATATAGTTTAGAGCGATGCAGATAGCTGTAAATGTAATGGTAAATGGTGTTATTTTTTTCATAATCTTATCCTAAATTTAAAGTTTCTAGATCTTGGCAGATGATTTCCTTTGAAGTGTTGAGTATCACGGAGAGAAAATCCTGAAAGAAGAGGTAGGTGTTTACTTGGGTCAGCACCTTAGCATTGGCTTGCTTACCATAAAAATGATAGGCATCAACCAGCGTTTGTCCCATGGCAATGCCTTCCGTTGCAAGATCGACGAAGGAGTTAAAGCCTTGGCAAAGGTCTTTATGTAGGAAATGGGCAACGGCCAATGGATCGTTGATGACACAGCCGATGATATGTTCATACTCCCAATGAAAATCCCAGTAAAAACGAGTGATTTTTCCGATAAAGTCAGCGACTTCAGGATTGATAAAACGCATATATTCCAAGAGATTAGGCGTCAAGACAATCTTTCGTGTGACATCTAGACCGACCATTTCAATCTTTTTTCCAATTTTCTCGTAGGTTTCTTGGGCTGCATGTGGATCGCACCAGTAGTTGTACTCCGCTACGGGTGAACAGTTACCGTGCGATTTGTAGCTGCCGCCCATACTGACAAATCGGTCTAGATGTTGCCCAAGGTTAGGATTTTTCCTAAGAGCCAAGGCAATATTGGTCAAAGGCCCCAGTGCAATGATGGAAGTATCTTTATTTTTCTGGAAATAGTCAGCCAGAAAGTCATAAGCAGCTTGAGGCTGGGCTTGGGTGGAACTGCTTCTTGTTATCCCGCTTTCCCCCAATCCATCCATGCCGTGGGTATCCTGAGCGGAGACGAAATCACGAACCAAGGGCTTGCCAGCTCCTGCATAGACTGGAATATCTAGCCGATTCAGCCTTTCTAGGATTTTAAAGGCATTTTCAATACCAAGTTCTACTGGGACATTTCCAGCAACTATGGTCAAAGCCATGACCTCTAAATCAGGGTGTTGCAGGGCATAGAGCAGGGCTAGGCTGTCGTCTATGCCAGGATCGCAGTCAATAATAACTTTTCTTTTCATAGGTCCTCCTTTTGAGAAATAAAATAAGGCTGAAACCTCCGTCTCAACCTCTCAGTTAGTTCTGCCAAAGTGGCAGGACACCAGAAAAAACTATGCGCAATTACATTACTTTAGAATATAAGGGTACTTAGTTTTTTATACTGGGAAGTTTGCGAACCAGTCCAAAACAAGTGTTTTGAATTATGCATTTACTATCATAAAGAAAAATTGCCTAAAAGTCAATGGGAAGGAGGAGAAGAATAGTCAGTCTTTTGACTTTATGATATAATAAGTAAGATAAAAGAAATGAGGAGAATACAATGGCAAAAATAGTACAAACAGATAAAGCACCAGCAGCAATCGGCCCATATGTTCAAGGAAAAATCGTTGGCAACCTTTTATTTGCAAGTGGTCAGATTCCTTTGTCGCCAGAGACAGGAGAAATTGTAGGTGCAACGATTGAGGAGCAGACCCAGCAAGTTTTGAAAAATGTAGGAGCCATTTTAGAAGCAGCTGGTACAGATTTTGAACATGTGGTCAAGGCAACCTGCTTCCTAAGCGACATCAATGATTTTGTGCCATTTAATGAGGTCTACAAAACGGCCTTTAAGAGCGAGTTTCCAGCTCGTTCGGCAGTAGAAGTGGCTCGCTTGCCTCGTGATGTAAAAATCGAAATCGAAGTCATTGCTGAGATTGTAGAATAAATGATTGGGACCGGGAGAAGTTTCCCGTCCTTTTTTAGAAATAAAATGTTAGACGAAGGGAGAAAGAATGGCTGAACACAAGATTCAATTAGTGATTGTGACAGGAATGAGCGGTGCCGGAAAGACTGTCGCCATCCAGTCCTTTGAGGATTTGGGTTATTTTACCATTGATAATATGCCGCCGACCTTAGTACCAAAGTTTTTGCAGTTGGTCGAAGGAACAAAGGACAATGATAAGTTGGCTCTGGTTGTTGATATGAGGAGTCGCTCCTTCTTTTTGGAGATTCAGGATATTCTGGATGAGCTAGAAAGAAGCACGGAAATTGATTTTAAAATTTTATTTTTGGATGCGGCTGACAAGGAGTTGGTGGCTCGCTATAAGGAAACGCGACGCAGTCACCCTTTGGCAGCTGACGGACGAATTTTAGATGGAATCAAACTGGAGCGTGAACTCTTAGCCCCTCTGAAAAATCTCAGTCAAAATGTTGTAGACACGACAGAACTGACACCACGGGAGCTAAGAAAGGCCATCTCTGAACAATTTTCAAACCAGGCTTACCTGCACAGTTTCCGCATTGAGGTTATGAGTTTTGGTTTCAAATACGGTTTGCCTCTGGATGCGGACTTGGTTTTTGATGTGCGTTTCCTGCCTAATCCTTACTATAAACCTGAGTTGCGCAATCAGACAGGATTGGACAAGGATGTCTTTGACTATGTCATGAACCATGCGGAGTCAGAAGAGTTTTACCAGCATTTGCTGGGCTTGATTGAGCCGATTTTGCCAGGCTATAAAAAGGAAGGAAAGTCTGTGCTGACTATCGCAGTCGGCTGCACGGGCGGACAGCACCGTAGTGTGGCCTTTGCACAGCGTTTGGCGGATGATTTAGCGAAAAACTGGCCTGTCAATGCCAGCCATCGCGACAAAAATCGCCGGAAGGAAACGGTGAACCGCTCATGAGAAAACCGAGAATTACAGTTATCGGCGGCGGTACAGGAATTTCAGTCATTTTAGACAGCCTGCGGAAAAAGGATGTAGAAATCACAGCCATTGTCACAGTTGCAGATGATGGCGGCAGTTCTGGTGAGCTGCGTAAGAACATCCAGCAGCTGACGCCGCCGGGTGACTTGCGAAATGTTTTGGTCGCCATGTCTGATATGCCAAAGTTTTATGAGAAGGTCTTCCAGTATCGCTTTGCCAAAGGAGACGGCGTTCTAGCAGGTCATCCCTTGGGGAATCTGATTATTGCAGGCATTTCCGAAATGCAGGGTTCGACCTATAATGCCATGCAGCTTCTAACCAAGTTTTTCCATACAACAGGTAAAATCTACCCTTCAAGCGACACTCCGCTGACTCTGCATGCTGTGTTTACAGATGGAACGGAAGTTGTCGGTGAGAGCAATCTGGCTAGTAAGGCTGGTATGATTGAGCGGGTCTATGTGACCAATACCCATGATGATGAAAAGCCTGTTGCCAGTAGAAAGGTGGTTCAGAGTATTTTGGATAGCGATATGGTGGTGCTGGGACCGGGATCTCTCTTTACCTCCATCTTGCCAAACCTCGTAATCGAAGAAATCGGCCAAGCTATTTTAGATACTAAGGCAGAAGTAGCTTATGTCTGCAACATTATGACCCAGCGCGGCGAAACCGAGCACTTTTCAGATAGCGACCACGTTCAAGTATTGCATCGTCATCTGGGCAAAAAGTTTATTGATACTGTCTTGGTCAATATCGAGCCAGTTCCGCGCGAGTATATGAATAGCAATAAATTTGATGAATATCTGGTTCAAGTTGAGCATAATTTTCAAGGGCTGCAAGAGCAAGTTCCGCGTGTCATTTCATCGAATTTCCTTCGATTGGAAAATGGCGGAGCTTTTCATGATGGAGAGTTACTTGTTGATGAATTGATGCAGATTATACAGGTGCGCAAATGAGCTTTACAGTAAAAGTAAAAGAAGAGCTTTTAAGCTTATCTGTAAAAGACAAAAACGAGTTGGCTGCCATCATTAAGATGGCTGGTAGTTTGGGAATTTCTTCGACTGGCCTCACCTTATCCATTTCAACAGAAAATGCCAAGATTGCTCGCCATCTCTATGAGTTGCTGTCGGACCTTTATCAGGTCAAATCAGAAATCCGTCACCATCAGAAGACTAATCTGCGCAAGAATCGCGTTTATACAGTATTTCTAGATCAGAAAGTGGAAGAAATCCTTTCTGACCTGCACTTGGCTGACTCCTTTTTTGGTATTGAGGCAGGGATTGACCAGGCCATTTTGTCAGATGACGAAGCCAGCCGAGCCTATCTGAGGGGGGCTTTTCTCTCAAATGGCAGCATGCGGGAGCCAGACTCAGGCAAGTACCAGCTAGAAATCCTGTCCGTTTATCTGGATCATGCTGAGGACTTGGCTGACTTGATGCGGCGTTTTCTGCTGGATGCCAAGACCATCGAGCGCAAGAAGGGGGCTGTCACTTATCTGCAGCGGGCTGAGGATATCATGGATTTTCTCATTGTCATCGGGGCTATGGAAGCCATGGCTGAGTTTGAATCTCTTAAGCTCATGCGGGAAGCGCGCAATGACCTCAATCGCGCCAATAATGCGGAGACAGCGAACATCGCTCGCACAGTCACAGCCAGTATGAAAACCATCAACAATATTGCCAAAATCAGCGATAATATCG
>CAJPQE010000016.1:0-21664 GCA_905372795.1 Streptococcus cristatus
ACAATCCAAAGACAATTGAGAGGCTAGGACTTTTGTCCCAGCCTCTTTTGCTGTTTTTTTGGGGGAATTGTAGAAAATAGAGCAACTGAACTATCAATCGTCAAATTTTCTATTTAAGATGACAAAAATGTAAGTTTAAATCCTAAAATGAAAGGTTATTCGATGGTAGGAGGACGGGGAATTTTATATCATATAGGTGTAAGGAAAAACAAATCAAAAATAATATCCAAATAAAAGGAGGCCCACTATGAAAACAAATCTCTTCAACCATAAACAAAAAACACAAATGGCGCAAAAGATTTCTAAGGAAGAAATCGAAAAAACTAGACTGGGCTGTGCATCAAGCCAGTATTATTTCTGGTTACAATATAGTCATTAAGAAGCAGATGCAGTGAAGGGGCTGGAGAGTGGGACAGAAATCGGTAATTCGTTAGAATTCGATTTCGTCGTCCCACCTCCGCACAGTTGAGTAGGGCTGTAAAAGCTGATGAAATCAGCGTAGTAGAGCCCACTCAACCACTGCGTCTTGCTCGACAATCCAAAGACAATTGAGAGGCTAGGCCTTTTTTCCCAGTCCCACCGCCTTTTTGCCCAAATGTAACTGAAAGTTTAAAGAGGCAAACTGGGAAAGCAGCCCAAATTATACAGCCCTTTCCCTCTAATGGAAGTCAGGTATTTCCATAACTGGAAAATCGCTAAGTGACAAAAATGTAAGATTAGAGTCCAAAATGAAAGATTAGCTTATGGAAACTTATCGGGCTTTTCGGTATGATAATAGTATCGTTTTTAGTTTGCTTTCAGTAGGGAGCAGCAGCTCAGGCAACAGTAGAGCAGAGCCAGCTAATAAAGCATTGGAAGCTAAGCTAAATAACCATTTTACACATAAACAAAAAAAGAGGTTCAAGTAATGACATTATTAGATGTACAACATGTGAAAAAGATTTATAAGACTCGCTTTCAGGGCAGCCAAGTAGAGGCGCTAAAGGACATACACTTTACGGTAGAAAAAGGCGAATATGTCGCCATCATGGGTGAGTCTGGCTCTGGGAAGTCCACCTTGCTCAACATCCTAGCCATGTTGGACAAGCCGACCGAAGGCCGTGTCTTTCTCAACGGAACTGACACGGCAACCATCAAAAACAGCCAAGCTTCCAGCTTCCGCCGGGAGAAATTAGGCTTTGTCTTTCAAGATTTCAACCTGCTGGATACCTTATCGGTTAAGGATAATATCCAGCTGCCGCTAGTCCTCTCTCGTCGTCCTATTACCGAGATGATGCAAAAGTTGGTTACAACCTGCAACGAATTAGGAATTAACAAGCTACAAGAGAAGTTTCCTTATGAAATTTCTGGGGGTCAGAAGCAACGGGTGGCAGTTGCTCGCGCTATTATCACTGAGCCTGAGATTTTACTGGCGGACGAGCCAACAGGAGCCTTGGATTCTAAGTCCTCGGCGGCTCTCTTGGATGTCTTTGATGACATTAATGACCGCGGCCAGACTATCCTCATGGTAACCCACTCGACTTCGGCAGCTAGTCGGGCCAAACGGGTGCTCTTTATCAAGGACGGGATTCTTTATAACCAAATCTTCCGTGGTAACAAGACCGAGCGGCAGATGTTCCAAGAGATTTCCGATACTCTGACAGTTATGGCAAGTGAGGTGGAAGCTCATGCTTAGATTAACTAGTAAGCTTGCGCTTTCTAACTTAATCAAAAATCGTAAGCTTTATTATCCTTTCGCTCTGGCAACCTGCCTGGCTATCGCCATCTCCTACATCTTTTTCTCCCTGACTTTTAATCCCAATTTAGTAAAAATGACGGGGGCAAGCGCCGTTTCTATGGTGCTATCTTTTGGAATGGTGATTGTCAGCATCACGACCAGCATTATCGTCTTTTATGCTAATAGCTTTGTTTTCAAGAATCGCTCCAAAGAGCTGGGGCTCTACAGTGTGTTAGGGCTCAATAAATTCCACCTCTTTGTCATGGTGGTAATTGAATTACTGGTATTTGGTCTGGTCACTCTTATCCTTGGACTAGGGATTGGACTCTTATTTGACCAGTTGATCTATGCTCTCTTGCTGAAAATCATGGCGATAAAGGTCGTCTTGGTGTCAACTTTTCAGCCTGCTGTCGTTATCGCGGTTGCTGTTTTCTACGCCTTTGTCTTTTTCTGCTTGATGATTAGCAATGGTCTGCGCCTGAGAAAGCTTGATGCGCTACAATTGGTCAAAGAAAAGAATAGCGGAGAAAAGAAAAGTCGCTTTTTATTCCTACAAACGCTACTGGGGCTTGCAGCCTTGGCATACGGTTATTTCCTTGCACTAGGAGTGACCAATCCCTTGTCAGCAGTCGTTACCTTCTTTGTCGCAGTGCTCTTTGTGATTCTAGGCACCTATCTGCTCTTTAATGCTGGAATTACAGTCTTTCTGCAATTTTTGAAAAAGAGGAAGTCCTATTATTACCAACCTAATAACATGATTTCCGTTTCCAACCTGATTTTCCGTATGAAAAAAAATGCGGTGGGTCTGGCAACAATTGCTATCCTATCAACCATGGTCTTGGTGACCTTATCTGGCGGAGCTAATATCTATGCCGGTGGTGATTACATGCAGAAAGCTATGTTTCCTCATGATTTTAGCATTCAAGGAAAAGGAACCACGGGTGAGCAGATGGACCAAGTGCTGACAGAGTTTTTGAATGAACAGCAGCTACCAGTCACTAAGAAAGGTGTCTATCCATACTATACGATGGGAGTGACAAGTCGTGCTGACAACCAGCTCGATATCAACGCTGCCGCTCAAAAATTTGTCACACCAAAAACGTATATTTTGGCTATTTCAGAAGCGGACTATCAAAGTATGACGGGGAAAACTCTGAATCTTGGGGATGATGAAGTGGCTCTCTATCAGCAAGGAGTGAAGTTAGATTCCAAGCAAGACTTGCAGCTGGCTGGTCAAACCTTTAAAATAAAAGAAGAACTCAAAGAAGACTTTATCTTTGGTCATTTACCCGATCAGATGAACATGATCGTTCCAGAGAAAATCTACATGGTTCTTAAAAATCCTGACCAAATATTCTCTGCAATGATGGATAAATATGCTGTAAACCTTAATTATTATGGTTGGCTTGATACAAAGCTGTCAACGGAAGAACAGCGCAATCTGAGGGATGCTTACCAAGAAAAATTGAATCAGTTTAATCAGACCTTGCCTGAAAATCAAGCGGTCTATGGTTCGGTAACAGCTTTTGATAAGCAAGAAATCAAAGGCATGCTGGGCGGCATGTTCTTCATCGGTATCTTCTTGTCGATCGTCTTTATGCTGGGAACCATTCTCATCATCTACTACAAGCAGATTTCAGAAGGGTACGAGGATCGGGATCGCTTTGTGATTCTACAAAAGGTCGGTCTGGATGAAAAGCAAATCAGACAAACCATTCGGAAACAGATTTTGATTGTTTTCTTCCTACCACTGGCCTTTGCCTTTATCCATCTGACCTTTGCCTATCATATGCTGAGCTTGATCTTGTCTGCTCTTGGTGTCCTTAACTCAGCTCTCATGCTGGCTGTGACACTGGGTGTCTGTGCAATCTTCTTTATCAGCTATGTGATTGTCTTCATGATTACTTCTCGCAGTTATCGTAAAATTGTCTCTATGTAAGAAGTTGGGATTTCCCAGCTTCTTCTTTTGCATTTCTTCGCCAAACGATAAAGTGGCATTTTAAAAGAGATTTTGGTAAATCCAATAATCTATGATATAATAAACCATCTATGCTTTGGAGGGGGATTTTATGAATATTTTTCGAAAAAAAGATGCCAGTAAAAACAGGACGGGAATGCGTCGGCACCTGAAACTGATGGATTTGATTCTTTTAGGGATCGGTGCCATGGTTGGTACAGGGATTTTCACGGTTACAGGAATTGGGGCGGCGACTTATGCTGGTCCAGCTCTGATTGTGTCGATCGTGATTTCTGCCCTGTGTGTCAGCATCTCTGCCCTATTTTATGCGGAGTTTGCCTCTCGAGTTCCGGCTAATGGCGGAGCTTACAGCTATATTTACGCTGTTTTAGGGGAATTTCCGGCTTGGCTGGCTGGTTGGCTGACCATCATGGAATTTATGACAGCTATATCAGGTGTAGCTTCTGGCTGGGGTTCTTACTTGAAAGGGCTTTTGAGCGGCTTTCATATCCAGCTACCGACAGCCTTGAATGGCACATTCAATCCAAAAGCAGGGACTTATGTGGATTTGTTGCCTATTCTGGTTTTGGTCTTTGTGACAGGCGTGGTACTTTTAAACTCAAAAGCAGCCCTGCGCTTTAACTCAGCCTTGGTCGTCCTAAAATTCTCAGCTTTGGCTCTCTTTATTCTCGTTGGGCTTTTCCATCTTCGAACTGAGAATTGGTCCAATTTTGCGCCTTTCGGTTTTGGTCAGATCTATGGCGGTCAGACGGGGATTATGGCTGGAGCTTCTCTGATGTTCTTTGCTTTTCTGGGCTTTGAGTCGATTTCTATGTCCGTGGATGAGATCAAAGAGCCTCAAAAAAATGTTCCGCGCGGCATTGTTCTTTCCCTTGGGATTGTAACCATCCTCTATATCTTGGTAACCTTGGTCTTGACGGGGTTGGTCCACTATACCAAGCTAAATGTTCCAGATGCAGTAGCTTTCTCACTTCGCAGTATTGGACTAGATTGGGCTGCCAATTATGTTTCTATCGTAGCGATTTTGACCCTGATCACTGTCTGCATCTCCATGACCTATGCCTTGTCTCGGATGATTTACAGTATAGCGCGCGACGGACTTTTACCGCGGTCTTTCAAGGAATTAACTGCTACTAGCCGTGTGCCTCAAAATGCTACTATCTTAGTGGGGATTGCCTCAGCTATTTGTGCGGGTATCTTTCCTCTTGCTAGCATCGCCTCTTTCCTGAATATCTGTACCTTGACTTATCTGATTATGCTGGCCTTTGCCATTTTGAAGTTGCGGAAGGAAAAGGGACAGCCTAAAGCTGGAGAATTCAAAACCCCTCTAGTGCCTCTAACTCCGATTTTATCTATTGTCATCTGCCTTTCCTTTATGACTCAGTACACATGGGACACTTGGTTGGCCTTTGGCATCGCTCTACTTTTAGGAATTTTGATTTACTTTGGCTACGGCTACCGTCATTCGGAAATAGAAGTGAAAGAAAAATAGTGTAAAAAAGTTGTTCTGAACAGAACGTAGAAAGGGAAAAGAATGAAGAGTTTTAACTTAACGAAAAAGAAGAAGGTTTGGCTGTCTGCGTTTGCTTTGCTTGCCCTTATCTTACTAGCCCTTGTAATCAATATCCAGATGAATCAACCTGAACATATGAGCTCTGACTATGTTGGGCTTTGGAAGTCAAGATGGCATGAGGAAAATAAAGACTGGCTATATCCTCTGAAAAATATCTGTCTTGTTATTCTGGCAGTTCTAGCTGGTTCTGGTCTCATGATTGCGTTTTCCAAGAGTGAGAGATGGAAATAAGCTTTTGAAAATAAGACCATTCAGCCCGATATCCCAACAGACCAGCCTTTAGAAGAGGCGGAGTCTTGGTTGAAGGGACAGATGGGAGAATAGTTCATTGAAAGCAGTCAAAGAGACTGCTTTTCTGCTATAATAAAGAGAAGAGCGAGGTGACAAATGATTCGTAAGGTAAAACTAAGAGACGCTGCAGCTATTCAGCGGCTCAATGCTGAGTGCCTGGGCTATGACTTCGATAGGGAAGCGACGGAGGCTCAACTGAAAAAGTTACTAGAGAATGACCAGCATTTGATTTTGGTAGTTGAAGAAGACGGTCAGATCATAGGCTACGCTCATGCGGCTAGCTACGACTGTCTCTATTTCCCGTCCTTGCTCAATCTCTTGGCTTTGGCCGTCGCTCAGGATTTTCAAGGGCAGGGGCATGGCAGAGCGCTGATGCAAGCTTTGCGTGAAGAGGGAAAAGCAGCAGGCTACACAGGAATTCGAATTAATTCAGGTATTTCCCGCTCCGCAGCCCATGAATTTTATCGCAGCCTCGGCTGTAGCGAAAAAACAGACCAGAAACGATTTTATTGGAAATTTTAGAGAAAAGAGGAGAAGATGGAGATCGAACGATTAAGCCAGCAGCATGCTTTGGAAATTGCTAACGACTGGCATTACGAGGCGCCATATGACTTTTATGATATGGAAAATGATCTGGAGGATTATGAAGAAATAGTTTCCCAAGAAGCGCGTGGAGATCGTTATTATCAAGTCCTGCGAGAAGAGAAACTCTATGGATTTTTCTGCTTGGAGCAGAAAGGAGAGCGAACTTTGGAGCTTGGTTTGGGGATGAAGCCGGAGCACTGTGGAAAAGGTCAGGGCGCTGTATTTTTGCAGGAAATTCTGGACTTTATTCTGGAAAATTTTGCGCCCCAAGTCATAAGCCTATCCGTGGCTGACTTCAATCACCGAGCCCAGCAGCTCTATCTCAATATGGGCTTTGAAATGGTGAGGCGCATTCCGCAGGAAAGCAATGGCGATATTCATCTCTTTGTGGAGATGGAGAAGAAAGTCTAAAACACCTATGACTGCTAGTAGCATATTTTGATAAGAATATTAATAGACAAAAGGAGAAAACTATGACATTTGAAGAAATTTAGAAAAACCATGATTTTATATATTCTTTAGTGTCTCTTTACAGTAGTTTATAGCGGTTTATAGCAAGAATACCAATATTAGTTCATCTTTAATATTCTTCAGGAGTCCACAAAAAGGTGAACAAAAAAGCCCTCAAAAAGGGCGTAAAATTGATGAGTTCAGCAGGCAAGAAACTAGCACCCCCACAAGGTGCTTTTTTTGTTTTCTGACGAAATATGTACATACTTTTCCATACTTTAGTTTCTGATTGCTGATAGGTATATTATACCATGGAGCGCGTGGTTATCAATTATGTTAACGTCAACAATACCGATTCACGCGATTATCACGCGCAAGCCTACTGTATTTTTATAATTCGTCTTTTTCTATTTTTTCTCTGAGAATTTTATTCCAAATATTATAAAAAGAGTGTCCTTTCGGAATAACAGGGGGATTTTTAGCAAATTCTTCTTGTGTTAAGGCTGTTTCTTTGTCTAATATTGTACCGTCTGCTAGTTTGGTACCTTTAGGGACAATATGGGATATTGTTGGGTTCCATTTTTCTTTAACTTTTGCCATGTTAAATACTCCTTTATGGTAAAAACAGAACCGTCCCACCTCCTACTGCAGAAAAGTCTGTTTCAAGGGGAGATGGAAAAGCTCTGTTTATAAGTCAATTATATCATAGTTAATTATTAAGCATGGATTTTCTTGTCAGCAATAGCGTCTGTTAGTGTCTGTGAGAAGTTTAAACCTAATTCACGCCCTAGATTATCTGCCCAACGTGGGATAGTGAGTGTTTTCTTTACAGGCTCTTGGCTGCCTAGATACTCGGCGACATCAACCATAACCATAGATACAAAAGACCTGCTAGGGTCATAAACTAGCTCTATATCCTCATCATCGCGAAAAGGATTATTATCAGCTAAAGATAAAGTGTTAATAGGGCTAGGAGTGGGAATATCTCGCCCATTCTCGATATAGTCCGCTAGGTTAATACCTAACCAATCGCTAGCCATTGCCATAGCGTCTGCCATATCCTCACCTTGGGTTGCTGAATGCTCAAAGTCTGGGAAAGTGACAAAGTAAGGAGCATTAGCTCCATCTGTATCATCATAATAAAATAAAGCCGGATAAGTGACAAGCATAGTTTACCTCCAAAAGAAAACAAGCGGTAGGCTGTCACTATAACAGCCCTGCTTGCTTTTTGATACCCCTTTCGGTGTATTTGTTAATCTCACCGTGGGGAATGGTTATAGGTCGCTCTCCAGCTTTTTCAAGCTTAACGTGCGACCCCTTGCCGCCTTTGGTCTTTATCCAACCGTGGGCAGTCAGTAGCCTAACCATTTCTTTTTGTGTCATAGGCATAGCGCTTTTACCTCCTGACAAGATAATTATATCATACGTGCTACACGTATTCAACTAAAAGGCGATATTAGCGGTGAAACAAGTCCTAAAACAGGAGCGTTTTTATGTATAACGAGACTAAAAACCTTGTATTATCAATGTTTTTGAGGTTTTACCCCCCTACCTAAAAATTTGAAAAAATGGCGCGTGATGTAAGACGAGAGTTTGTTGCGGCTCTCTTATCCACCACATAGGGGCGGGGGGTTAACGCACCTTATGAATCAACTCTGAAGCAGAAAGGGGTAGTATTGTAGCTGTTAGACTAGCTTGAAAGGTTGGTCTTATCATGTTTATATTATGGCTTTAAAGTTTCAAAAAGGGAATTTTTCGTACAGAAAGGGCCGCGTCCTTTAAAACCGAAACAATATAGCCCCGTTCAAAAGAATAGGGGGTAGTTTCCGAATGTTGAACAGTATAAGTGATAGCCTGAGGCATTTGGCCAAAAGGCAAGCAGCGGAAGAAGCTGCTTTGCTAAGTAAGTTTAGAAGCTCCATCACTCGTAAGCTTAGCAAGATTCTTTATTCCTGAACTCTTTATCCTGTAAATTGTAGTTTTTGACTTTTCTATCTTGTCTTCGATATTCCATATTTCCAAGTGATTGACATAGAACATCCGCAATACTGACCTTTCAAGAGGATCGCTCAGCTTGTCAATGAGTTTAGAAGTTTCTAAACGTTCATTGATTAGATTGGAAAGTCTCTCTTGTATATCTTCTTTCAACTTCAAAACATAGACAAGTTCATTCTCCGTATTGTTCACTCTACTAGTCTGGACTTTGGTTTGTGTCAGAGTTGATTTTTTAAATAAACCTTGATCTAGATATTGAAGTTCTAACTGCAAACTCTGAATCTCTTTATCTAACCATCTAATACCTTCTAACCTTGCTTTTACTTGCTCTGGTGTCACGCGTTGGCCTCCTCTTGTGGTATAATAAATCTATCAAATCTATACCAAGGAGTCAGTCGCAAGGCTGGCTTTTTGCTTGCTTTTCTCTCTTTTTCAGTATATACTCAATATATACAAACAAAGGAGAAAAGAAATGAATATAGTAAAAACCCGTAAAGTTGGGAACTCTCTGACTGTGACCATTCCCAAGGCGCTAGATGTCCCGGAAGGTCAAGAAATGGTCGTTTACAAGGGCGCTGATAATGTGATCGTCCTAGCTCCAAAGATTGCAGATCCATTCGCTGAAGCGGCTGATCTCCGTATGGAAAATGACTTTGAAGGGGTGAAAGTACTTGACAGCGAAATCTAACTATATCCCAGAAAAGCAGGATATCATCTGGATAGACTTTGATCCATCTGTCGGGCGTGAGATACAGAAGCGCCGCCCTGCTGTGGTGGTATCTCGCAAGGAATACTCAGAACGCACTGGCTTCGTTGCCGTCTGCCCTGTTACGCATGGCCAGAAGAAATTAGAAAAGCTAGGCTTGCTGGTTCCTGTCCTATCCTTTGAGGTAGACGGCTCAGTGAATCCGCTCCAGCTCTACACCTTCGACTTTCGAGAACGCCAGGCGCAAAAAATCACCACCATGGACACACCGAGCTTTCAGAAGGTTGTTCAACTCTATAACTTCATTTTTGAAGCATGAATCGATCAAGCTAAGGCGGAGCGCCTTGGCTTTTTGTATTTTAGACGACTGGCGGGTTATGTCCATAATTGTCCATGTTTGAAAGCATGTTGTAAACAGATAAGGCGAGATATTTGTTCCTTCTCTGCTTGATAAATGACAGGGGATATTTTGCTATTTCTCTATGTTCGCTCGAGGTTCGAGCACGCGCAGCATAACCCAAAATCTGGTATTTTTTAGAACTTTAGCTATTCCGTTTAGTTGCCGAGAAGCTACCTCAATCTACCCAAACCATTCATCCAAAGACTGTCACCTTTTCTAGTATAGTTCAGGAATTTTTGATAGTGCTTATAATACCTAGCGCGTTTCATATACTTAGGTCGTTCAGGAAAAGCGTCAAACATATATCCGCCACGTTTAGGACTCCAGCCCGGCTCTACCTTTCTAGCCTCTCTCAGTGCTCTCTCCCAATAGTATTGGCAATCTGTCTTACTGCGGTTTAGGGTTGACTTGTGTATTTTCTGGCATAATCCGCAACCATAAAGTATATGTCGCTTAAAGAGTAGTCTGCACCGCTTGCTGCAGATAGGACATAGAAAGAAGTAGCGATAGCCTCCCTTAGTCCCTGGTATTTTATCTAAATCAAAGTAGTCTTTGCCAAGGGTGATCCATAAATTATCTAAGTCTATTTCTAGTTTTTTGCTGTCTAATTTAGCTATACCATGAGAGATATTATTGATTTTCATAGGCTTTATAAATGTTTCTATGGCTATTGATTTTATAGTTTCCATCTGCTCCAAAATACCTATATACAGAAAAACCCAAATCTATTGGGATAAGTAGCAATTAAGCCACAGAAAGAGGCAATGCCCCTTTGCTGCTATTCTTCACTGAGTAAACCGCTTGCTACCACATTACGGATAAACTGAGCTTGTTTTTCTTTGGGCAGTTGCAGGGCTTCAAGTAAAGACTCCAGAGCTTGCTTATCTGTGCTTGCAATCAACTTTTTAATGATATTCTGGAACTGCCCTTCTAGATACTCGCAAAAATGGATCCGCTGTGCTTGTGTTGGCTGCACTGTTACTGGTGAACTATCTGCAATCAGCAAGAAGCAGGCTTCCGCGATTT
Organism: Streptococcus cristatus; assembly: GCA_905372795.1. Taxonomy (GTDB): domain Bacteria; phylum Bacillota; class Bacilli; order Lactobacillales; family Streptococcaceae; genus Streptococcus; species Streptococcus cristatus_J. The sequence continues at coordinate 10,722 of CAJPQE010000016.1, forward strand.
GGGCGAATAACTTTGCACGCGCTTCAGGGTGTCTGTATAATTCATAGGCGTTTATGCTGGCGTCTTCCATCCGGAGCTTCTCACCTAGTTCAATCAGTTTAGGCGTATCTGCAAGACATACTGGTGTTGCATCCGCCATAAAATCGTCACGTTTGCGATTGAGTTCCTCCAGTTCCTGATCTGCCTGTTTAAAGTATGCTGGTTCTGTCATGGGCTTCCTCCTTATTCTTTATATAGGACCAGTAGCCCCAATGTTGCACTCAAATTCTCATAATCACCCTCAGTTGCTTCAGTGCATTTTACATCCACAACTTCAACCTTTGCCATAAAGTCGTTGACTTGAGATTCAAATTCCTGCAGGCTTTGCTTCTGTTGCTGATAAAATATCTTGATTTTCATTTTTCCTCCATTTTTTAGACGCTTCTTTTATTTTTTATACACTTAGTTTTGAAAGTGTATAAATTTAAAACCCAGTCATAGCAAGGGATAAAGTCTTATTTTATACACTTTATACACTTTATACACTAAAAATAAAATATATATAGAGGAATAATAGGGGAGCTTTCTATAAATACTCTTATAGGGAAAATTCAAAAAAAGTGTATAAAGTGCGGGAAGTGTCTAAAACCATTGATATTACAATGTTTCTAAGTGTGGTAAAAAAATAAGCTAGTGTATAAAGTGTATAAAATTTTAACGTTTTTTCTTAAGCTTTGGCCTATTGTTGTAGTAGCCTCGTTCATTTTTTGGTTTTTTCTGTCTTTCTGGGGTTTCTCTGCCATTGAAATAATTAAGACTAGCAAACGGTGGTAAGTCCTCCTTAGGATAAAAACCTTTATGGATCTGTTGCCCCGCGGGGATAGTTTTCTGGCCAACTGTAAAACCTTCAGGAAGGTTACTCTTAATTTCTCGGTGTAAGCCCATTTCTGACCTAGATTGTTTTATGTCATAGTAATCTAGGAAACATTTCCAAACATGATAGACGAAGCTATTAGGGATAAACTCGCTTGTTAGTTCATCAGTAAAAAACTTGGAAATAAAATCAATAACAGGGTTCATGTCCTTATGATGTTCTTCAAGTATTTCAATAGACTTCGTAGGGTTAATGTCAGCGATTGGTGTTTCAATGGCCAACTTAACCAAATACTCCAGAACTTCCTTTCGGTTGATATAATCTTCTTTTATGGCTTTATTGGGCTTATCTTTAAATACTTTGGTAAAAGGTAAAATTCTAAATCGCCTATCAATAGCTGACTTATCCCCGTTCATTCTTGGTAAGCCATTAGACGATTGTACTACCGTCATATTCAGGCGTATGCTATATGGTCGCTTGCCTTTATCTTCAATGGTCATGATGTCGCCTGTCGCTAAGCTGAACATATCTGACGTGTCTTTTATAACAGCGTCTTTCTGCACATCATCACCGATAACTAGGGACTTTCCCAATAGGATAGAGGTTGAGAATTGACTTTTAGTTAAGCCTGTAATTTTCAAGCTGGCCACATTTTCCATCCCCACCAGGTTAATCAGTAGCTGCTGGAAAGTGCCCTTTCCGGTGCCTCCCTCACCAAATAGCCAAAAGATTTTTTGCAAAGATTGCCCTGTGATACTGGCTTTTATGATCTGGATAGCGAGGTTATAAAGTTCCGTATCACCGTCAAATAATTCTAGAAGCCATATTGTCGGTTTCCAACCTTTTATGATTGGTTCTTTTGCGTTAGGGTTGTAGCCCGTTCTTATCTTTCGTGTGACCGCTATAGCTGGTGTAATATCTTCAAATATACCTGTTTTGGCATTGTAAAGCTGTTTGCCGATAACAGTATAGTCGCTTTGAATCTCTTTCATTTGGCTCTGTCTAGCAATTTTATACAATGTGTCGAAGGCTTGTTTCTCAGTAGCATTTGGAAAGATTATAGAGATAAGATCCTGTAAAAATTCGTTATCTTCTACCCAGATACCAAAATCAGGGTTATAGAAGTAGAGTGGTGCTTTTTGTCCTTGTGCCTCTGGTTTAATCCTGATAAAGTGAATATGCTTTGTCAGCATGATTGCAACCCCCAAGGGGTTAGTAGGTAGAACTTTATTACTTGCTTCTTGCCCTTTTTGTCTAGCTAGTTCCTCGTGCTGCTCTATGGTCAATCTTCCATCTTTTACATTTTCAAGGTGCTTGCTATCAGCCATAACTTCATCATAGGCTGCTTGATAAGCCTCTTCCTTGAGTTCCTGGCATTCTTTGATTAGTTGTCCCCTAACACCTTTGAATGTTTTGAAATACTTATCCTCGGTTTCACGCGCATCTAAGATTACGCTTTCTAGATTTTTCAATTCTTCTTTTTCGATTGTTCTACCCTCTCTTTCTAAATTCTGCTCTAGCTATACTGGTAAAAGTACGGTCTAGCTCCTCGATAGGCAACGGGTCAGGCGTCACGCTGTTAGCTATATTTGCCAATTCGTAAGCTGTTTCTATGTCACAATCCACCCACTTATTAAAGAGCAGTCCTACAAAGCGCGTGAGTGCTACATTCCGTCCGCCCTTGTCACCAAGACCATTGAAAAGGGTGTCTATGACCCTCATAGTGATAGAGCGTTGTCCGTTTGTTCTGGGGGTGTAAGGAGCAGCAGTAGTGTTTTTTTTGTTGAGTGGTTCAGTACTCCCCTGTGGTACTGGATAATCTAGACCATGCTCGACAATTTTTTGATATTCTGCTGGTTCTCCAGTTGTTACCGGTAACCCTTGGAGTTGTGACCAGGTTAGACTAGCCATGTCAAAGGGGATCCCTATCTTGTCAGCAATCTCCTTCACTACCTGCTTATAGGTAGCCTCATTCATCACACCGCTAGGCTTCACCACAAGCCGATAACGGGGGGTTTCTGTGGTGTGTTTTATGGTGGGGTACAAAATATAGGAGAAACCAAACAAGGCATTAGAAACAGCTTCTATGAAGCTCTCAGTTGTTCCCTTAATCTCATCATAATCAAGGAAAATCAAATCCCGATAAATTAAACTTTGATTATTTCTGCGATAGCTGCCGTTTTTTTCTGCAATTATTTTTCCACTTAAGCAGTAGGGCGCTACAGTTCGTTTGTATTCCTCGATATCTGCACCCTCTGGGACCGCCATGGGTTTAAACTGTGCGACATACTCAAACGGCCCTAACTTGCCTTTATATGGCCGGACTAGTGATCCAAATCCTCGGCTTTCGTAGATGGCCATCCTATCGCCCCTTTCTCCGTTTCTTTTTCAGGCGTTTTAAGCGTTTTTGTTCCTCGTGTGTAAGAGGTTTAGGCTGCCTATCTTTATAAATTTTCATATCATGATATTTACCGCCGCTTTGTGCGGGGTGTACGTTATACCTTGCCATTTTCCACCCCCAAAAATTTTAAAAGTTCGCTAACCCTGTAATATACTTTTCTAGCATCCTCTAGCGGTGGTTTGTATCGTCTTAGTCCTGCTTTTTCCCACCGTTGCAGTGTCTTATATTTTATGTCCAGTTCGTCCATGGCTTGCTGGGCTGAAATTAACCCCGTCAAGCGTGGTTTGGTCTTCTCACGCGCTTCTAGATAGTTCTCCACAAGCTCCAGAACGCCATGGGTTAGCTCATATTCACTTTCTTTGCTGAGACTAAACATTCTGATCAGCTCCCTTCAGCAGCTCTTTATAGCTTTCTAAATCAGCTTTAATTAGCACATCTAGACGCTTTCCCTCTGTGTCATACTGAGCCTTTAGCTCCCTGATCCCTGCTAGGCGTTCGGTATCGTTAGCAGGAATATAGTAGCCGTTACCTGCCCCACGTTTGGCCACAATAGGGATACCATAGCGAACGATAAGCCGGAGAATATGATCTCGTAAGGCTCTCATCTCCAGCCCTAGCACATTGGCTATATCCCGCCCTGCGCGTGGCTCGTCCGCCCCTACGGGTATCAGTCTTAGAATTCTTTCTTCAAGCTCTGTCATGGCAGGCCTCCTTCCGGTATGTCTCGGCTAGAGCGTCATGTTCTGAAATGAGTTGTTTTAGAGCGTGGTTAGCTGTATGGAGCAGGGAAAAAGTTCTCTGCCCTTCCTCTGCACTAGCTAACTCTAAGACATCTAGAATGTCCTTTAACTGTCCGCAAAGCCCTTCATAGTCCACTAGAATATCATTCGTTTTATTTGTCATCCTCTGCCCTCCATTGTTTCAAGCTATTTTTCCATCTTTCTGAGTTGCCGTTTGGTGATATACCCTCGGCGTCTGTAAGCAATAGCCCAGGAGTGAAACAGCTCAGCGCATACGCCAGCCAGAAAGAAAAGTAGTAGTGTTAAAATTGCGCCTAGTAGTTCGCTCATTTTTTATAACTCCTCGTGTTGTACATTGCTACTGATAGCTGCTGTAAATAGTTCGATATTTCGAACCCGTTTTTCTTGATAACTAGAATTGGGTAAATTTTGGTCAGTATCTTTTATGATTTCTTTGAGAGTTTTAGTTGATTCTAGATATAGATTCTCTGTATAAGTGATATAAGATTGTTGTTCTGCCTCTGTCAAGAAGAATGTTTTGGCTTGTCTTTTGAAAAATGCTTGTCGCATAGCATCCATTTCAAAAATACCAGGATGGAAAAACATTCCCGTAGTGCTTTTAGAGACTGCCTCGATTTTATGACTTTCATTCAATTCTGGAAATTCAATCCAAAGTAAACGGGACAAATCTTCTTTGATGGACTTTGTCTGATTTGCCAATAAAGAAAGTCTTCTTAGGCCATTTTTTTCGCTAATTTCTCGCATTTCTGCGCTAATTCTGTCTATACGTCTAGTTAAATTCTCGTATGATGTTTCTGCCATGGTGTTTACTCCTTTTTCTGTGTTTGTGTAATTGCCTTGATAGGCTTGTTCCTGTTTCGACAGCTTTTTAATGTCTTTCTTGCCTTTTACTATACTAGTTAATTCCCACGCTCAGAGTCGCCAAAGTTTGAAAGCGTGAGAAAGTACCAGTTTAAAGAGTTGGCGCTCTACGTATGGTCAAAATGTCCTAGATATGCTATAATCTAGGTATAAATCTTTACTAAAACCCTTTTAATAACAGCTTGCCTGCTTGTTTATTATGTTTTAGTGATAGTGTGAAAGGCTTGATAGTTTGGTCGCTCTCAAAGCCTTTTTTGTTGCTCTCACGCGCCTTGTGGTGCGTTTTCTTTTGGTCTGAAGACCATGGACTTAATATCCTGATAGGTCATGCCTAGGTTAATCATAGCGATAGCCATATCTTCCAAGGCTTGGTATTTGACAAGCTCGGTACTGGTTAGGCTATCAATGCCTGTCAGACCGCCACGCGCCGCCATCAGTTGCTTTTTATTCATGCCGCTAGTGCCTTTTAGCAAAAGATTTGTAATGGTGCTATGCGCGTGCTTGGGTTTTGCCTCCCATGTCTCTATACTGTCATGCAAAATTTTACGCTTTGGCTTCTCTAAAGCACGCTGCAGCTTAAACTGTGTCAGCTCGTCCCGCATTTCAAAGAATGCTTTTACTAGATTTGCCTTGAAGTTTCTAACAGGTCGGGTATTTCCTAGATAAGTCACTAATAAAGTAGCCTGTTGTTCGTTTAAGCGATAGATTTTTCTAGGCCGTCCGCCTAACGATCCTTTTTTAGGTTTATGGATTTCAAATGACAAAACCCCAAAGGCCTCTAAATCTTCTTTGTGCTTATCAATTAGTTTTCTTACTGAATTTATTTCTATTTCAGCATGTTCTGCCACTATTTCGTGGGTTGTATACGGCTCTTTCTTACCGTCCATGTAGACTAGGTTCATGGTTTGGCCCCTTTCTTACTCTTCTGGTGTTAATAATTCGTCAATAGTAACGCCTAGATAGTCAGCGATTTTAAGCAAAGTTTCTGCTTCAGGGTTTTTGGTGCGCTCATAGTACAAAGCGGTCAATGTACTTTTTGAAATACCAGTAGCCTTATAGACGTCTGAAACCTTTTTACGCTTTTTAGCAAGCAAAATACGAAAATTGTTTTTCATAAAAAAACTCCTTCCAAAATAAATTATAACAAGAAATATAACCTGTTATAATTTATTTTACACTATTATTTTTATTTGTCAATAGTTATATTTCTTGTTATAATGTGTTTTAATAGGAGGTGTTACGATGATAGGAACTTATTTAAAGGATTTACGCAAAAGACAAAATATAAAAGTGGTGGAATTAGCTAAATCTGTTCAGGTTTCTCAACCTTATATTTCAAATATAGAAAATGAAAAACGTTACCCTACTAAAGAATTGTTTTTTAAGATAATTCTTTCTATCGCTGAACTATCTCCAATAAATTATGATGTGTATTTTGAATTAGACTTATCAGACGAAAAAAAAGAAGAGATATATGTTCCTGATACACTACCTGAATTTTGGGAGAAGTATTCTTCACGTATTCTTGAAGAATTAAATGAACGATTAGATGATGACGAAGGGGAAATTAGATCTTTAGAAGATTTTAGTGATTATGTTAGTTCATGGAATCTTGAAGATATGTCCGTTTTCCCTGAATATACTGAGTTCCTTGATTCTAAGTATGGTGTTAATGGATATGGGGAGCATCTAAATCATGAGGATTATTCTTCTTATCCCGATTCAGAATATGTTAAAGGTATGGTGGTCGATTATTGGTATCAAAGATTTTTAACAGAATTTGTTGAATATTTTGAAGATAGCAGTATAATTGACGGGATTTCAAAAGCTGAATATACTGAGATTATGTTAAACACTTTGACGGATCAAGAATTAGAAATATATTCTGCTGTAAAAGCTCTTCAACATAAAACAGGAACGTTCGATAGATACCGTTTCAAAGAATTAGATAAAACTAAATTAACTGATTTGAATATCATTGATGATCCCGAAGTAATTCATAAATTAACTCTAGATGGCAAAAGTTTATCAAGTACCGATATTGTTGCACTTCAAAATACAATTAATGGAATAAGGTACAACCGGTAATAAATCACCTATCAACCCACTTGCCACAATGTCCAACAACCATGAAGCGCGTGATTTCTCGGCGTTCAGCAAATCAAACATCTAAAAAATCTAATTTTTAAAACACTAACAGAAAGGAAGCTATGAACGAATTACAATTTTTAATCTATTCAGCAGATAACAACCAAGAAACAGCTAGCGTTATTATACGCGGGGAAACTATCTGGGCTAGTCAGAAAGAAATGGCTCGCTTGTTTGATGTAGGTGTTCCTGCAATCAGTAAGCATCTAAAGAATATCTTTGAAGAGGGAGAATTAGAAGAAAAGGTGGTTGTTTCCAAAATGGAAATAACCACAAAACACGGTGCAATTGCTGATAAAACCCAAACTAAGGATGTCAGCTACTACAATCTTGATGCCATCATCTCAGTTGGTTACCGTGTTAATTCTCAAAAAGCCACGCGCTTCAGACAATGGGCTACTTCGGTACTTCGTGAGTACATGATAAAAGGCTTCGCTATGGATGATGACCGTCTAAAACAAGGTGAGAACCTTCTGGAAAAAGACTATTTCCGTGAGCTCTTGGAGCGCGTGCGTTCTATCCGAGCTAGTGAGCGTCGTATATGGTTGCAGATTACAGATATTTTTGCTGAAATCTCTATCGACTATGACCCACAAAGCACGTTGACAAAGCAATTCTATGCGGATGTACAGAATAAGTTCCATTACGCAATTACTGGCCAGACTGCTGCGGAAATCATCTACACGAAAGCAGACCATACAAAGGATAATATGGGGCTTACTACATGGAAAAACTCTCCTGACGGTCGCATACTGCAATCAGATACCCAAATAGCAAAGAACTACCTAACCGAAAAACAAATCCGTTCCCTTGAACGAGGAATCTCTAGCTATTTTGATTACCTGGAAAGGCAAATTGAACAAAGAAAAGCTCAGACAATGCAGCAACTAGCCCAAAGCATTGACCGCTTTTTGACTTTCCAAGAATACGATATTTTAGAAGGCCATGGGAAAATCACTTCCAAGGCTGCGAAAGATAAAGCAAAAGCAGAATACCAACTATTCAACAAAACCCAAAAAATAAACTCGGACTTTGAAAGACAAATCAAGCACCTAGCGGATAGATAGTCTCATCCCTTCACAATCTCATTTTTTGACCTAGATTATTTACCTCAAAACATGCCACGTTTTAAAACGCAATATAAGCCCGTTTAAGCGCGTGTTTTCTTTTCTGGTATATTTGACCGTTCAACTCGTTAAAATCAAAAATAGAGGGGTTCTCGTAAATCCTAGCATGATATAAACCGAATTCAATCTAAAATCTTTTTAATAACAGCTTGCCTGCTGATGGAAAGGTATATCATGAAAATAACAGAAGTCAAAAAGAAAGACGGTAGCAATGTGTACCGCGCAAGTGTCTATCTGGGAGTGGATCAGGTAACAGGGAAGAAAGTAAAGACCAGTATCACGGGACGGACAAGAAAAGAGGTCAAAAGCAAAGCCCAGCACGCGCAGATTGACTTTAAAGCAAATGGATCAACGGTTCATAAAACTGTGCGGGTGAAGAATTATCAAGAATTGGCTGAGTTATGGCTGGAAAGTTACCGGCTGACTGTCAAACCACAAACCTTCATAGCGACAGAAAGAATGGTGAATAGCCACTTAATTCCGGTTTTTGGAAAGATGAAACTGGATAAGCTGGCCGCTAGTTATATCCAGAGTTTCATCAATGACTTATCAAGTCGCTTAGTTCACTTTGGCGTGGTTCACTCGATAAACAGTCGTATCTTAAAATATGGCGTTTCACTGCAGCTCTTGCCATTCAACCCAGCGAGGGATATTATCCTGCCCAGGAAGCCAAAGCGAGAGAGTAAAGCAATCAAGTTTATCGCTCCAGAGGACTTGAAGTCTCTTTTAGGTTATATGGAGAAGTTAGCATTCAAAAAATACAGTCATTATTTTGATTATGTGCTGTATAGCCTACTGCTTGCAACTGGCTGTCGCTTTGGTGAAGCAGTGGCTCTGGAGTGGTCTGATATTGACTTGGAGAATGCGACCATCAGCATATCAAAGAATTATAATAGGCTGGTGGATCTAGTAGGCCCGCCTAAAAGTAAAGCAGGAGTTAGAGTGATTAGTATTGACCGGAAAACAGTCAATATGATTAAGCTCTACAAAAATAGGCAGCGGCAACTATTCATAGAAGATGGGGCGCGTGCTCCGTCTGTAGTATTTGCTATTCCGACCAAAGAATATCAGAATATGGCCACAAGGCAAGATTCCCTGGATCGGCGCTGCAAAGAAATTGGAATACCCCGCTTTACCTTTCACGCCTTCCGCCACACTCACGCTAGTTTATTGCTCAACGCTGGTATCAGCTATAAAGAATTACAATACAGGTTAGGCCATGCTACCTTGGCTATGACCATGGACATCTATAGTCACCTATCCAAGGACAAAGAAAAAGAGGCTGTTTCATACTACGAAAAAGCCATAAATGACCTGTAAGTCCACAAAAAGGTGAACAAATTTAAAAACCACCTCATTTCAGAGGTTCAAAAACCTTATCAAATCAAGGTTTATAGATGATAAAGGAGAAAAACATGACATTTGAAGAAATTTTACCAGGCCTTAAGGCCAAGAAAAAATATGTTCGTACAGGCTGGGGTGGGGCAGAGAACTACGTCCAGCTCTTTGACACGATTGAGCAGAATGGGGTGGCTCTCGAGGTGACACCTTATTTCCTCATCAATGTTTCAGGCGAAGGGGAGGGCTTCTCCATGTGGAGTCCAACTCCTTGTGATGTCCTCGCTACAGATTGGGTAGAAGTGGATGACTAAGACAGTACTGGTGACGGGAGCTAGCTCTGGCATCGGCCGAGCTCAGGCTCTGACCTTTTTGGAAAATGGCTACCGCGTTTATGGAGTAGATAAGGGCGAAAATCCTGGCTTTCTAAATGAACTACGTTTTTTTAAAATGGATTTAACAGAGGATTTGACACCGCTCTTCACTAGCTTGCCTGAGGTGGACATTCTCTGTAATACGGCCGGTATTTTGGACGATTATCGTCCCTTGCACGAGACCAGTGACGAGGATTGGGAGCAGCTTTTTGCGCTCAATCTGACCGCAACCATGAAAATCACTCGTTTTTACCTTCAGAAAATGCTGGAGAAAAAGTCTGGTATCATCATTAATATGTGCTCGATTGCTAGTTTTTTGGCTGGCGGAGGCGGTGCAGCCTATACAGCCTCCAAGCATGCTCTAGCTGGTTTGACCAAGCAGATAGCCTTGGACTATGCGGATCAAAATATCCAAGTTTTTGGCCTGGCGCCAGGCGCTGTCAAGACAGCTATGACTGCTGCAGATTTTGAGCCAGGCGGACTGGCAGACTGGGTTGCTGAGGAAACGCCGATCAAGCGCTGGCTGGACCCTCAGGAAGTGGCTGATGTTAGTCTCTTTCTGGCTAGTGGCAGGGCAGCTGCTATGCAGGGCGAGATTATCAAAATCGACGGTGGCTGGAGTTTGAAGTAAGGAGAAAGAACATGTCAGACAATATTCTTATTTTGGGAAATGGTTTTGATATAGCAATGGGTAGAAAAACTAGTTATGAAGATTTTTTGATGTTTTCAGACTATATTTATATTTGCCTGAATTATCCAATTAGATATCCAGAATATGATTCAGAAGAAGTTGAAAGAGTAAATCTAAATAAACTTGAAAGGGGAGATATAAGTGAAATAGAAACGGATTTAAAAAGGAAAGTAAGTGATTTTTCATCTACTCAAGAATATGAAAGTTTGATTTTTGAAACTTTAAAAGAGTTTAATTTTGACGAACTGCTACAAATTTTTTCTACTGATCTGATAAAAATGTTAAAAGAATACCAAGTAGTATGTAAACAGCAGACTGCTATTGGAATTTCGCCAGACTATCTAGAAGAATTTGATATTATTTTCAACAAATTTTTGTTTGATTTAAAA
>CAJPQE010000017.1:0-21341 GCA_905372795.1 Streptococcus cristatus
CCAGGCAATGCGAAAAACGGCTGTGCTCCCCGCCGTGGAAAGTATAGCCGGAAGTGCCCAGTTGTTTGATGCGACGCAGCCGTTGAAATTCTTTGGTATTGATTAAATCATAAATGACCTGATGATCCACATGCACGTAATTGTGGATTGGATCTCGAAATACTTTTTCAATCATAGTCCTATTATATCATAAATGCTCAGTGGGCGAAATTCAAAGCCTGAAGTAGAAAGGAAGAATTCTCAAGAAATTTTTGGTAAAATAGAGGAAAGAAACAAGGAATGTGAGAAAATCATGAAAATTAGAATGAGAAATCAAATCAAATTAGATGAACAAATGGAGTTGATTGACCAGGTCTACGATGTAGAATGGGCAAAAAAAGGAAGCAATAATTATTTGGTTTATCAGAGCGAGGAGCAGGAAAAGGTCGTTCTCAAGTTTAATGCGGATAAGCTGACTATGACCCGCTTTTCTGAGCCTAAAACCATTCTTCATTTTATTAAGAATGCTCAGCATTTAGTTTCTATCCCGACTCCGCTGGGGGCTCAACAGTTTGTGACAGACACTCAGCACTATCACTTAGATGTAGAAAATCAGGCTTTGGAACTTCATTATGATTTGAAAAGAGCCGACGATGATCAGCTTTTTGCTTCCTATCAGATGAAAATCGAATGGAAAGAATAAAAGTTTGAAAAATAACAGCTCTGCCTTGAAAAATACAAAAATTTTGGTATAATAAATACACTCAAGGGAGTAGCTAACGGTTTTACCGTTACAAGGTCGTCAATACGAAAGAAATTTCCGGCCTTGTATGAAATAGCGAGACTTGTTAATCAACAGGTCTCTTTTTTGTTTATTTTGAAAGAGGCCCATCAAAAGGAGGAGACATTTTGTCAAAAGAACAAAAGCGCCAAGCTTTTTATACGCAAAGTCCTGAGGAAGTTTTGCAAGCAATGGAAGCTTCCGAACAAGGGTTGACCAGCAGCCAAGCCCAGCAACGTTTGGCGGACTACGGTCGCAATGAATTGGAAGAAGGAGAGAAAAAGACTCTCTTGATGAAATTCATTGAGCAGTTCAAGGATTTGATGATTATCATCTTGTTGGTAGCGGCTATCTTGTCTGTTGTGACGTCAGGCGGAGAGGATATTGCAGATGCTTTAATCATCTTAGCGGTCGTAATCATCAATGCCATTTTCGGTGTCTATCAGGAAGGCAAGGCTGAAGAAGCCATTGCGGCTCTCAAATCTATGTCCAGCCCAGCTGCGCGTGTCCTACGTGATGGTCATGTCACAGAAGTGGATTCTAAGGACTTGGTACCTGGTGATATCGTCAGACTGGAAGCCGGTGATGTTGTCCCGGCAGATATGCGACTTTTGGAAGCTAATTCCTTGAAAATCGAAGAAGCAGCTCTGACGGGTGAGTCTGTGCCAGTTGAAAAAGATTTGACTGTCGACGTAGCTGCAGATGCTGGTATTGGCGACCGGGTCAATATGGCCTTCCAAAACTCCAATGTCACTTATGGACGAGGAGTAGGTGTTGTTGTCAATACAGGGATGTACACTGAAGTCGGTCATATCGCAGGCATGTTGCAAGATGCAGATGAGACTGACACACCGCTCAAGCAAAACCTCAATAGCTTGTCTAAGGTTCTGACCTATGCGATCCTAGTGATTGCTGCGGTGACCTTTGTAGTCGGTGTTTTCATTCAAGGAAAAGATCCGCTTGGTGAACTGATGACATCTGTAGCCTTGGCAGTTGCAGCTATTCCAGAAGGTCTGCCGGCTATCGTTACTATCGTTCTAGCTTTGGGAACTCAGGTTCTGGCTAAGCGAAATTCGATTGTCCGTAAATTGCCAGCAGTAGAAACACTTGGTTCAACTGAAATTATTGCTTCAGATAAGACCGGTACCCTGACCATGAATAAGATGACGGTCGAAAAAGTCTTTTACGACGGAGTCTTGAATGAAGCTGGCCAAGACATTGAACTTGGACTGGAGCTGCCGCTCTTACGTTCAGTTGTCCTAGCTAATGATACCAAGATTGACCAAGAAGGCAAGTTGATCGGTGACCCAACGGAAACAGCCTTCATCCAGTATGCTTTGGACAAGGGTTATGATGTCAAAGGATTTTTAGAGAAATATCCTCGTGTAGCTGAGCTGCCATTTGACTCTGATCGTAAGCTCATGTCTACTGTCCATCCATTACCAGATGGGAAGTTCTTAGTGGCAGTTAAAGGGGCTCCAGACCAACTTTTGAAACGCTGCGTTGCCCGTGATAAGGCTGGAGATGTTGCAGCGATTGATGATGCTACATCACAGCTGATCAAGTCTAATAACTCAGAAATGGCTCACCAAGCTCTGCGCGTGCTAGCTGGCGCCTACAAGGTTATTGATGCAGTTCCGGCTGACTTAACTTCTGAAAATCTAGAAAATGATTTAATCTTTACTGGTTTAATCGGTATGATTGACCCTGAGCGTGCCGAAGCAGCAGAAGCGGTTCGCGTTGCTAAGGAAGCTGGTATCCGTCCGATTATGATTACCGGTGATCATCAAGATACAGCTGAAGCGATTGCTAAGCGCCTAGGAATCATTGAAGTTGGAGATACGGAAGACCATGTTTTGACTGGTGCTGAGCTCAATGAGCTTTCTGATGCAGAATTCGAAAAGGTTGTTGGTCAATACTCTGTCTATGCCCGAGTTTCGCCTGAGCATAAGGTACGGATTGTCAAAGCGTGGCAAAACCAAGGTAAGGTCGTAGCCATGACAGGTGATGGTGTCAATGACGCACCAGCTTTGAAAACAGCTGATATCGGTATTGGTATGGGTATTACAGGTACAGAAGTATCTAAGGGTGCTTCAGATATCATTTTAGCGGATGACAATTTTGCGACCATCATCGTCGCCGTTGAAGAGGGAAGGAAAATATTTTCTAATATTCAAAAGACTATTCAATACCTACTTTCAGCTAATATAGCAGAAGTATTAACGATATTTTTTGCAACGTTATTTGGTTGGGATGTGTTGCAGCCAGTTCACCTACTTTGGATTAACCTAGTAACGGATACCTTCCCAGCTATTGCTCTGGGAGTTGAACCAGCTGAGCCTGGAGCTATGAATCATAAGCCTCGTGGTCGTAAGTCAAGTTTCTTCTCAGGTGGAGTCATGAATTCAATTATTTATCAAGGTATTCTACAAGCTATGCTAGTCCTGTCAGTCTATGGCTATGCTATTTCGAATCCAGTTCATCTTGATGATCAAACTGCTATCCATGCGGACGCTCTGACAATGGCCTTTGCAACGCTTGGCCTCATCCAGCTCTTCCATGCTTATAATGTAAAATCTGTTTACCAATCTATCTTTACAGTTGGTCCATTCAAGTCTAAGACCTTTAACTGGTCTATTCTGGTTTCTTTCATCCTATTGATTTCGACTATTGTAATTGATCCACTGGAAAAGATTTTCCATGTGACCAAGTTAGATGTGACACAATGGGCTGTTGTCCTGATCGGTAGTTTCTCTATGATTGTCATTGTTGAAATTGTGAAGTTCATCCAACGTAAATTGGGTATGGACAAGAATGCTATTTAACAGCAAAAAGTCATCTGCGGATGGCTTTTTTGTGTACAAGGGGTTATAATCAACTTCAAAGAGTTCAACTCGAAAGGACGGTGAAAGTATGTATCAAAATTTACGAAAGAAGTTGGAAGAAGCTTCTCCTTTATATTATGAGGAAGAAATCTTATGGTTGCTGGATCATATTGGTCATCCAGAAGCGGCAATCCGTGATGAGTTAGTCTTTTCGTCCTTAGCAAGAGGGCTTCAGACTGACTTATTTTCAGTTGGACAGTTTCGTTTCTTGGCTCAAGAAGCAGTCAAAAGACAAGGACTTTTTTACAAGAGTGACGAAAATGGTCAAGCTACCTTAACACGCTCCTTCACGGCTTTACTTTATGCTAATCTCTTAAACTGTGATGGGAATCCAGACTCTTCGTATTATCAGGCTTTATCTATGCAAGGAAGAACATATTTACTAGATAAGGGGCTAACCTACTTGTCAGTCGAAAGAGACACAAGGGGTTACTCCAGGAAATACGGTTGGGTTCATGCCTTCGCTCATGGAGCAGACTTATTGACAGAAGTGGCTTGTCATCCGGACTTTCCCTCCAGTAGGATGCCAGAGGTTTTAGAGGTCATTTATCAAGTTTTTAAAAGAGTTTCGGTCCGTTTCGGAAATGATGAGGACTGGCGCTTAGCCCAGGTGCTCTATCAAGCTGTCTTAAAGAAAAAACTGTCGTAGCATGAATTGAGACTGTGGCTTCAATCACAGACTTTCCCATTAGAAAGCAAGCAAGACTGCATTACTTTTTCCAATTTTCGCTCCTGCTTATTAGAAGTCTATGTGCAGTTGGACAGCAAAAAACAGCTCTCAGATGAGCTGAGAACTGCTATTCAACATTTCCATTACTGAACTTCAATCACCGTTAAAGCATCTCGCAATTCGTCTGCTAGGTGTTTTTTCTTATAGTCTCGAAATTCGACTAAATCTTTAACAGCATTATAACGCTTGTGCAGGCGGTACATCTGGGGAATCTGATACTGAGGAAAGTCATTAAAAAAGTTCCGAGTCAGTTTCCATTCACGGATGTAGCCCAGAGGACGCATATGGTAGCGGACACCTTCGATAACACGGCTTTGGTGGCGGTGATGAAGATGGCCGAAAACGACTTCTTTCACCCTGTATTTAACAAAGAGTCGATGAAAAGCTTGGCTTCCTAGGAAGGCGTTGAAGCGTTGGAAATAGGGATGGTCGTATAGAAAGTCTTGATGGGGAACAAAATGCAGAGCAATAATAACGGGACCATCTAAAGTCATCAGCAGTTTTTCCAACTCTTGCAGCGTCTGAGCTGTAATGCTAGGGTCGTCAAGTTGACGCTCCAATCTACGGTCAAACCAGAAATTGGTCTTGGTTCTCAGATGCTCTTCCTTGCTTTTTTCTGGAACAAAGCTGTAGTCATACCAGCCAGAAAAGCTGACGAGCTTGGTCTGGCCGAACTGCTGGACCTGAAAATCATAGTTTGAAATTTCTTGCTCAGAAAGTCCCAGCATATCGTGATTTCCCAGATTAAAAGAAATGGGAAAATCTTTCTTCAAGTCTTCAATGAAAGGCAGACTGATCTTGTTCAGTTCGTTAGATAGATCTCCAGCGATGTGTAGGTGGCCAACCCCTTCCTCTTTTAAAAGATGGCGGAGAGTTTGCTGCTCAAAATCTCCAAACTGATTGGAGTCCAGATGGAGGTCGCTCATAAATCCGA
Source organism: Streptococcus cristatus (assembly GCA_905372795.1). Taxonomy (GTDB): domain Bacteria; phylum Bacillota; class Bacilli; order Lactobacillales; family Streptococcaceae; genus Streptococcus; species Streptococcus cristatus_J. The sequence continues at coordinate 5,310 of CAJPQE010000017.1, forward strand.
TTCTTGTCATGGTTTTAGTCTAGCATATTTTGCAAAACTTGAAAATATTTAAGCGTCTTATAGAGGGGATCACTTCTATTCGAATACCTAATAGATTATTAAAACCTTGTAATCCAGAATAATTCTTCCAATCCCATGTCATTATATTACTTTTTTAACAATTCCGTAACAAGCCGCTCCCATTCTTGCCTATCCATTAAAAATTGTATAAAATGAAGGTGCTTCATTATCCGATTAGGCAAATGTCTGAAAATGTGTTATAATAAAACGATATATGAAAAGAGGTATTTATGGACATTTCAGAAATTCGTCAAAAGATTGACGCAAATCGTGAAAAATTAGCTTCTTTCAGGGGGTCTCTTTGACTTAGAAGGTCTGGAAGAAGAAATTGCTATCTTAGAAAATAAGATGACAGAACCTGACTTTTGGGATGACAATATTGCAGCCCAGAAGACATCTCAGGAACTCAATGAACTCAAGCAAACCTATGAAAATTTTCATCAGATGACCGAGCTTTTTGATGAATCGGAAATCTTGCTTGATTTTCTGGCTGAGGACGACTCGGTTCAGGAAGAGCTGGAAGAAAAGTTGACCGAGCTTGAGAAAATGATGACCAGCTATGAGATGACTCTCTTGCTGTCGGAGCCTTATGATAATAACAACGCCATTCTTGAAATTCACCCAGGTTCTGGTGGAACAGAGGCTCAGGATTGGGGCGATATGCTGCTGCGGATGTACACACGCTTCGGCAATGCCAAGGGCTTCAAAGTAGAAGTCTTAGATTATCAGGCTGGCGATGAGGCTGGGATTAAGTCAGTGACTCTTTCCTTTGAAGGGCCGCATGCTTATGGTCTGCTTAAGTCAGAAATGGGTGTTCACCGCTTGGTTCGGATTTCGCCATTTGACTCGGCGAAACGTCGTCATACTTCATTTACCTCAGTAGAGGTTATGCCAGAGTTGGACGATACTATTGAAGTAGAGGTCCGTGATGATGACATTAAGATGGACACTTTCCGTTCAGGCGGAGCCGGCGGACAGAACGTCAATAAGGTATCTACTGGTGTGCGATTGACCCATATTCCTACTGGAATCGTGGTGCAGTCTACCGTTGACCGGACCCAGTATGGCAACCGAGACCGAGCTATGAAAATGTTGCAGGCTAAGCTCTATCAGTTGGAACAAGAGAAAAAAGCAGCAGAAGTCGATTCGCTTAAGGGAGATAAGAAAGAAATCTCTTGGGGCAGTCAGATTCGTTCTTATGTCTTCACTCCTTATACCATGGTCAAAGATCATCGAACCAGCTATGAAGTAGCTCAGGTGGATAAGGTCATGGACGGAGACTTAGACGGCTTTATTGATGCCTATTTAAAATGGAGACTCAACTAAAAACAGAGTGAAATCGCTAGATAAAAACTCTGATGAAAGGAATTGTACTAATTCATGTCAATGATTGAAATGAAAGACGTTGTTAAAAAGTATGACAACGGGACAACTGCTCTACGTGGTGTATCTATACGTATCGAACCAGGTGAATTTGCCTATATTGTAGGACCATCAGGAGCAGGTAAATCAACCTTTATTCGACTCCTCTATCGTGAAATTAAAATCGATAAAGGAAACCTTGCTGTAGCAGGTTTTAACTTGGGAAAAATCAAGAAACGGGATATTCCAATGCTACGCCGTAGAGTCGGTGTGGTTTTCCAAGACTATAAACTACTTCCTAAAAAGACCGTTTATGAGAATATTGCCTATGCTATGGAAGTTATCGGTGAGCATCGTAGAAATATTAAGAAACGCGTCATGGAAGTTTTGGATCTGGTTGGCCTTAAGCACAAGGTCCGTTCCTTCCCTAATGAGTTGTCAGGGGGGGAACAGCAACGGATCGCAATTGCGCGTGCCATTGTTAACAATCCTCAGGTCTTGATTGCTGACGAGCCGACTGGTAACTTGGACCCAGATAATTCATGGGAAATCATGAATTTGCTGGAGCGTATTAACCTGCAAGGAACTACAGTCCTGATGGCGACTCACAATAGTCAGATTGTAAATACCCTACGTCACCGCGTTATTGCTATTGAAAATGGCCGTGTGGTACGTGATGAAGCGGAAGGAGTATACGGATACGATGATTAGAAGATTTTTTCGTCATTTGATTGAGTCGCTTAAGAGTCTTACGCGGAATGGTTGGATGACTGTAGCGGCTGTCAGCTCGGTTATGATTACCTTGAGCTTAGTAGCTGTTTTTGCTTCAGTAATTTTAAATACAGCCAAGTTGGCAAATGATGTTTCCAATAATGTCCGCGTTATGGTATACATGCGTAAGGATGTTTTCGATAATAGCGAAACGATTGTAAAAGAAGGCAAAACAGTTCAGAATGAAGACTATCACAAGGTCTATGATGCTCTGACTTCTATGAAAAATGTAGAGAAGGTTACTTTTTCTAGTAACAAAGAGCAGTATAATAAGCTGACAGAGACCATGGGTAGTGAGTGGGATGTTTTTGATGAAGAAAATAATCCTCTTTACGATGCTTATATTGTTGAGACCAAGGCACCTAAGTATGTAGAATCTGTTACAAAAGATGCTCGTAAAATTGAAGGTGTATCAGAGGTTCAAAATGGGGGTACTAATACCAAAAATCTCTTTGCGTTTTCTAATTTCATCCAAACGTGGGGATTGATTGGGACAGCGCTTCTGATTTTCATTGCTATCCTTCTCATTTCCAATACTATTCGGATTACCATTATTTCCCGAAGTCGTGAGATTCAAATTATGCGCTTGGTTGGTGCCAAGAATAGCTATATCCGCGGACCATTCCTGTTTGAAGGAGCATGGATAGGCTTGTTAGGAGCAACAGTTCCGTCAATTGTAGTGTATTTGGCATATGGTATAGCCTACCAGACTATGAATAAGAGCTTGGTAGGTCAAGGACTTTCTATGATTGATCCGAAACTCTTTAGTCCGATTATGATAGCAACACTCTTTGTGTTGGGAATTCTTATCGGATCATTGGGATCTATCATCTCTATGAGACGCTTCTTGAAGTTTTAATAAAAAAACAGCCTACAAAGGCTGTCCGGATTGAAAACAAACATCATTTGGTGTTTGTTTTTTTATTGTATTTAAAAATATAAATTACTACTATCGCTTTGTTTTCGAGAGGCCGAGGCTGATTATAATGAGGGTAAAAAAGAATGCAGACAAGAGGCCTTTTGTGGTACTGTTTAGAAAAGGCTTGTCAAAAACATAAAAATTATAAGCAGAAAAACCTAATCCAAGGAGAGTTATTATAGCTGAAATAGCCAGCAGAATTAACAAAATTTTTCTTTTATCCATCATGAAGACCATCCTTTGTTTTCTATGAACTAAGTATATCACAATAAGCAAAAAGCGAAAAGACATGGAAGTCCGATTGTAGAGCCTATTTCCTGACTTTTCATTCTAATTTCATCTGCAGATGTAGAAATAGTCATTTACTAGATAAAAATGAGGCAGTCTTGTTATCTGCCTCACTATCAGTTTATTGGAAAAATGGATTGAAATTCTTTTCGTGGCCAATCGTTGTGTCATTTCCATGACCGGGATAGACGCGATAGTCTTTGGGCAAGACAAATAATTCTTCGCGGATGCCAGCAAGTAGCTGCTCCAGATTGCCAGTCGGTAGATCTGTTCGGCCGATGGTTTCACGGAAGAGGGCATCACCAGTCAGAACGACCTGATCTTCTGGGAAAATAATGGAAACTCCTCCGATAGAATGACCAGGTGTCTGCACAGCATAGAAATGAAAGTCGTCCAGTTGGTAGTCTTGGTGATAGGCGAAATAATGTTCGGCAGGTCTGAGAATGACGTCTTCCAAATCTGCATGGCGGTCAAGCCCAGATAGATTATCAGTAGGAGTATAGAGCCAGCTTGCTTCGCTCTCAGCTACATAGACGGGTGGATTGGCAAAGTTATCTCGGACCTTATCCAGACTCATAATGTGATCGTAATGCGTATGAGTCAGCAAAATAGCTGTGATGGGCTTAGCAATTTCTTCTAGCTTGCGTTGGATTTTTCGCCAGTCGCTGCCGGGGTCAACTACGATGACATGACGGTCATTTTCAAGGATATAAGTATTTTCAAAAGCGATGAGATTGACAATTTTGTGAACTTTCATTGGGCTTCCTCTGTGTATGTTTTCTCAATAAAGAGTGTAACAAAAAAGCAGAAATTTTGCACAAAATTTATTTTGAGGCTCAGCTTATTTTCAGATGTCTCAGGCTGGCATTTGTGATATAATCATAGCAGTATGGCACAATCGAACTATAAATATGCTGTCATCGACTTGGAGGCTACAAGTGCGAACAGCAATGCAAAAATTATTCAAATCGGCATTGTCATCATTGAAAACGGGGTGATTTGCCAAACGTATGAAACAGATGTGAATCCGCATGAGGATCTGGATGAGCATATTAAGCAGCTGACAGGATTGGATGATCAGCGCTTGCGTCAAGCTCCGGATTTCTCACAGGTTGCCCGTGAGGTTTATGAGCTGATTGAGGATGCGATCTTTGTCGCCCATAATGTCAAGTTTGATGCCAATCTATTGGCAGAAGCTCTCTTTTGGGAAGGCTTTGACTTGCTGACTCCGAGAGTGGATACGGTGGAATTGGCTCAGGTTTTCTATCCGACTTTTGATAAATATGCCTTAGGAAATCTGTGCGAGCTTCTGGAGATTCCTCTGGAAAATGCTCATACCGCTTTAGCAGATGCTCAGGCAACAGCTCAGCTATTTCTAAAAATCCAAAAAAAGATGGCAGGACTGCCAAAAGCTTTGCTGGAGAAGGTGCTGGAATTTTCCGATAGTCTCATCTATGAGTCACGGCTAGCGATCGAAGAGATTTTTCAGTCGATGCCAGATGATTCTGGTCAGGCTTTGCAGGAGACGCATGGCATCTTTTTGAAAAAGCCGAGAATTCTGCCGCCAGAAAAGAAACTTTCGCAGGATTTTCTGACCAACCTTTATCTGCTGGGGCTGGACGAGCGTCCTGAGCAGCTGAGATTTGCGCAGTATGTTAGTGAGGCGCTTAGTCAGAATGCGGCTAGCTTTTTGGAGGCCCAGACAGGGCTTGGCAAGACTTTTGGTTATTTATTGCCTATTTTGGCTCATGGTCAGGATAGAGTTCTGGTGACCGTTCCGACGAAGATTTTACAGGATCAGCTGATGCAAAAGGAAGGCCGACTCTTAGAGGAAGTTTTTCATATTTCTTTTCATAATCTCAAAAGTCCTGAAAATTATCTGAAATTAGATTATTTTTATCAAAGTCTCACGGTCTTGGATGATAATCGACTTGTTAATCGTTGCAAAATGCAGCTTTTGATCTGGCTGACAGAGACGGAGACGGGTGATTTAAATGAAATCGGTCAGGCTTATCGTTTCGAGTCTTACTTTAGTCAGATACGCCATGATGGGAAATTAAGTAAGCATTCGCTCTTTTATGAAGAGGATTTTTGGCGACTGGGGCAGGTCAAGGCAGCTAGCAGTCGTGTCGTGATTACCAATCATGCTTATCTTTTGACGCGCCTAGAAGATGACCAGTCTTTACTGGACAATCGGATGTTGGTGGTGGACGAGGCTCAAAAAATGTTTTTTGCCTTGGAAAGTTTTTCGCAGGCCAGTATCAATTTGACCAAACAATTGCAAACTATCAGTCAAGCTCTACAGACAGAAAAACGGATTTTACAAGAACGCCTCTTGCAAAGCATCCAATTTGAATTGGCAGATCCTGCTGAAAAGCAGCGGGGTAAGACCAGTGAATTGGATTCACAGAAGATAGCCAAGTTGCGTCAGGATGTGTCTGAGCTGGATGAAAGCTTGCTACCAGAGCTCAGGGAATTGTTTTCAACCAAGTACCAATACTATTGGCTAACGGAAGAACAATTTGCAGATCATCGGGTGACAAGGCTTCATGCTGGGCGCTCAGAACTCATGAGATTTAAGGATTTCCTGCCTGATACCGTCAAGGTTATCTTAGTCTCCTCTACTTTGGAGATTAGTTCCAAGGTGAATTTGCCTCAATTACTAGGTTTTGAGGATTATCATTTTTATAAACTTCCTCAGCAAAAAAAGCCCCTGCAGAAACTTTTCTTAGATCTAGATTTTCCAGATGTGGTGGAGTTAGCAACGCAGGAATATGCTGAGAGGATTGTTGCAAGCTTAGAGAGTTTAGCTCCACTGAATTTTCCAATGGTGGTTCTCTTTACCTCCAAGGATTTATTGCTGGCCACTTCAGACCAGCTGACCATGCCGCATTTGGCCCAGTATAAGAACGGCGAGCCAGCCAATATCAAGCGACGTTTTGACAAGGGAGAGGCCTCCATCTTGCTAGGAGCAGGCAGTTTCTGGGAAGGAGCGGATTTTGCTCAGCAAGAGCAAATCATTCAGCTCATCACGCGGATTCCTTTTGATAATCCCAAAGATTTCTTTGTGCAAAAAATCAATCATCATCTGAAGGCAGAAGGCAAAAATCCTTTTTACGATTATCAGTTGCCGTCAGCTATTTTACGATTGAAGCAGGCCATGGGGCGAACCCGTCGCAATGAACACCAGAAGTCGGCGGTTATTCTTCTGGACAAGCGTATTTCAACCAAACGTTACGGTCGGCAAATCCAGCAAAATCTGAATCAGCTGGCATCTTTAGAAATGCTTTCTCAGGGGGAGATTTTAAAGGAATTAAAAGAATTTTTCGACTAAAACTGCTTGAAAACAGTCAATTTATCTGGCTGTTTTTCTAAATGATTTCATATTTTGTCGGCTAGCTATGCCAAAAATCTGTTATAATGATAAGAATAGGAAGAAGGTCATGACATGAAAAAGAATCTACCAGGAATTGGTCTATCATTTACGATAGCGGCTGTTTCCATTTGTTTAGGAAATTGGTTTCCGCTGATTGGATCCAGTGTGTTTGCCATTGTATTAGGAATTTTGCTCAGTAATTTATGGAAACTTCCAGATGCCTTTCAGCCGGGCTTGACCTATTCAGGAAAGAAGTTGCTTCAATATTCTATTATCTTTTTAGGTTTTTCCATGTCCATCGGCAAGGTTTCTGCGACGGGTTTATCTTCTTTGAAGATTAGTCTTTTAACTATTTTGATTGCTTTCTTGGCGGCTTATGCAGCTGGAAAGTTCTTCAAGATGAGACGCGTTTTAACCATTTTGATTGGCTTTGGAACGGCAATCTGTGGTGGTTCAGCTATTGCAGCAGCTTCGCCCATTTTAGAAGCAGAAGAAGAGGATATTGCTCTTTCCATTTCAACCATCTTCTTTTTCAATATATTAGCTGTTTTCATCTTTCCTTTTCTGGGTCATCTCATGCAGATGTCCGATGGATATTTTGGAACTTGGGCAGGGACGGCCATCAATGATACTTCGTCAGTCGTTGCGGCAGGTTATACTTACAGTCAAGCGGCGGGAGATTTGGCAACCATTGTCAAACTGAGCCGAGCCTTGATGATTGTACCCGCCTGTCTCATCTTTGCAGGCTATCGATATGTCCGAGATAAGCGGTCAGCTCAAAAAGTAGACCTCAAGAAGATTTTTCCTTGGTTTATTTTGTGGTTTGTCTTGGCTTCTGTAGTGAGTAGTTTGGGAATTTTCCCATCAAATCTAGTTCCTTACACGAAGCTGTTGTCCCAATGGCTGATGGCTATGGCCTTAGCCGGGATTGGAGCCAAGGTGTCATTCAAACAGTTCAAGGAAGCTGGAGCGGGACCATTATTAACCGGAGCTTTTGCTTGGTTCTGCGTCGCAGTTTCTAGTTTGATTATCCAATATTTTTTGTAAGAAAGGAAAATTATGCCTTCACAGCAAAGAACATTTGAGTCTCGGATTGATTACAGCTTGCTTTTACCTGTCTTGCTCTTACTATCAATCGGAGTTACGGCTATTTATATAGCGGTTAGCCATGATTATCCAAATAATGTCTTGCAGATTGTTGGTCAGCAAGTAGTTTGGATTTTATTAGGCTTTCTGATTAGCTTTATCGTTATGTTTTTTAACACTAAGTTTCTTTGGAAAATGACGCCTTTTCTGTATGTTTTAGGCTTAGGACTTATGGTTCTTCCGCTTGTATTTTATAGTGAGAGCTTAGTGGCTTCTACAGGGGCGAAAAACTGGGTATCTATTCGCGGTGTTACTCTCTTTCAGCCATCTGAATTTATGAAAATTTCATATATTTTGATGCTGTCGCGAGTTGTAGTGAAGTTTCTGCAGCAAAATAAGAACTATGAGCGGACCATTGCTTTAGATCTCTTTTTGATTGTAAAATTAGCATTATATACCTTGCCGGTTTTGTTGCTTTTGGCCTTGCAGAGTGATTTGGGGACAGCTCTAGTATTTGCTGCGATTTACTGCGGCATTGTTCTCTTATCTGGTGTTTCGTGGAAGATTATTCTACCGGTTTTCTTGACAGTATCCCTTCTTTTTACTGTCTTTATGTTGATCTTTATTTCAAATGGTGGGCGTGCTTTTCTACATGGTTTAGGGATGCCGACTTACCAGATTAATCGGATCTCAGCCTGGCTCCATCCGTTTGAATATGCTCAGACAGTGACTTATCAGCAGGCACAGGGACAGATTGCTATTGGAAGTGGTGGTTTGCTAGGTCAAGGATTTAATGTCTCAAATCTTCTAGTACCTGTCCGTGAAAGTGATATGATTTTCACCGTGATTGCGGAGGATTTTGGTTTTCTTGGTTCGAGTTTAGTGATTGTTATTTATCTGTTCTTGATTCATCGTATGCTTCAGATTACTATTAAGTCCAACAATCAGTTCTACACCTATATCTCGACCGGTCTCATTATGATGCTGCTCTTTCATATTTTTGAAAATATTGGTGCTGTGACAGGGATTTTGCCTTTGACAGGAATTCCGCTTCCTTTCATTTCCCAAGGTGGCTCCTCCATCGTCAGCAATCTCATCGGAATCGGTCTCCTACTGTCTGTCTCTTATCAAAATAGCTTAGAAGAGGAGAAACATGCGGTGACTCCGCCTGTTCGTAAAAAAATTGTACTTAGAAAAATAAAATAAGAAGTGGGTACCTTGTATCCTAGAAAGGTGTTGTACATGAAAAAAGTAGCTCTCATGTTAGCCAATGGCTTTGAAGAAATTGAAGCCCTCACCGTTGTTGATGTCTTGCGTCGTGCAGGCTTTATCTGTGATATGATTGGTTTTGAGGAAACTGTGACAGGCTCTCACCAGATTACTGTCAAAGCCGATCAAGTCTGGAATGGGAATCTATCTGCTTATGATATGGTCGTTCTTCCAGGCGGTATGCCAGGATCAACAAATCTGCGAGATGACGACCGCCTGATTGAAGTTCTACAGGAGTTTCAAGCAGAAAGTAAATTTGTCGCAGCGATTTGTGCTGCTCCGATTGCTCTTGACCGGGCAGGTCTGCTGAATGGCAAGAACTTTACTTGCTACGATGGAGTGGAAGCAAACATTGAGAATGGTAGCTATCAGAAGCAGACCGTTGTCGTAGATGGAAAGCTAATCACCAGCTGTGGCCCATCTACAGCCCTGCCTTTTGCCTATGAGTTGGTTCACCAGCTAGGCGGAGATGCGGATCAATTGGCAAGTTCTATGCTTTTTAAAGACGTTTTTGAGAACTAAAAAATTCACTCGATTTTCGAGTGAATTTTTTCTGTCTAAGTTGGATGAAAAATTGATGAAAATATGCTATTTCATCATAAATAAAAGCCCTTTTTTTCAAAAAATATGATATAATAAAGGGTATGAATTATCAAGATTACATCTGGGATTTGGGTGGGACTCTCTTGGATAATTATGAGACTTCAACCGCAGCTTTTGTCCATACCTTGCAGGACTTTGGTTTGACTGCGAGTCATGATGAAGTGTATAAGGCTCTCAAGGTCTCGACAGATTATGCGGTCCGCCAGTTTGCCCCTGTAAATAAGGAATTTTTAAAGGCTTATAAGGCAAATGAGGCTAAGGAATTAGAACATCCGATTTTGTTTGAGGGAGCTTCAGAATTATTAGCACAAATTATCCAGCAGGGTGGCAGAAACTTTTTAATTTCTCACCGAGATGATCAGGTGTTAGAGATTTTGCAGAAGACGCAGATCAGTGGTTATTTTACAGAAGTAGTGACGGCTGCTAATGGTTTTAAACGCAAGCCAGATCCTGAGTCTATGCTGTATTTAAAAGATAAATACCAGATTGAGTCTGGTCTGGTTATAGGAGATCGACCGATTGATATCGAAGCTGGTCAGGCGGCAGGATTTAGCTGCTATCTCTTTGATAATATGAGAAATCTTGAAGAATTTGTAGATATTGAACTAGAAAAGGAATAACATGACAGAAGAAAAGCAACAAGACATACAAGCGCAAGAATATGACGCCAGTCAGATTCAGGTCTTGGAGGGCTTAGAAGCCGTTCGGATGCGCCCTGGTATGTATATCGGTTCGACCTCCAAGGAAGGTTTACACCACTTAGTATGGGAAATTGTTGACAACTCGATTGATGAAGCCTTGGCTGGCTTTGCCACTCACATTCAAGTTTTTATTGAAAAAGATAATTCGATTACAGTTGTTGACGATGGTCGAGGCATTCCGGTTGATATTCAGGAGAAAACAGGCCGTCCGGCTGTAGAAACCGTCTTTACTGTCCTTCACGCTGGAGGAAAATTTGGCGGTGGCGGATATAAGGTTTCAGGAGGTCTGCACGGTGTGGGCTCTTCCGTTGTAAATGCCCTATCCACTCAGCTGGATGTCCGCGTTTATAAAAACGGCCAGATTCATTACCAAGAATACCGTCGTGGTCATGTAGTCGCGGATCTAGAAGTCATCGGTGAGACAGATCGTACAGGTACGACCGTTCACTTTACGCCAGATCCGGAGATTTTCACTGAAACAGTAGAATTTGACTTTGAGAAGCTTAATAAGCGGGTGCAAGAACTGGCCTTCCTCAACCGTGGCCTTAGAATTTCCATCACCGATAAGCGAGATGGGATGGAGCAGGTCAAGGATTACCACTATGAGGGTGGGATTGCCAGCTATGTTCAATACATCAATGAAAACAAGGATGTTATCTTTGATACGCCGATTTACACTGATGGCGAAATGGACGATATTACGGTTGAAGTGGCTATGCAGTACACGACTGGCTACCATGAAACAGTCATGAGCTTTGCCAATAACATCCATACCCACGAGGGTGGAACGCATGAGCAAGGCTTCCGAACAGCCTTGACACGGGTCATCAATGATTATGCCAAGAAAAATAAGCTTCTCAAAGAAAATGAGGACAATCTGACTGGGGAAGATGTGCGTGAGGGACTGACAGCAGTTATCTCTGTTAAGCACCCAAACCCTCAGTTTGAAGGTCAGACCAAGACCAAGCTGGGCAATAGTGAAGTAGTCAAGATTACCAATCGCCTCTTCAGTGAAGCCTTCTCTGATTTTCTTTTGGAAAATCCTGCGGTGGCTCGAAAAATCGTTGAAAAGGGAATTTTGGCTTCTAAGGCCAGAATTGCTGCCAAGCGAGCTAGGGAAGTTACTCGCAAGAAGTCTGGCTTGGAAATTTCCAATCTGCCAGGTAAATTGGCTGATTGCTCGTCCAACAACCCACAGGAAACAGAACTCTTCATCGTGGAGGGAGACTCAGCGGGTGGTTCAGCTAAATCTGGGCGTAACCGTGAATTTCAGGCTATTTTGCCAATTCGCGGTAAAATTCTCAACGTTGAAAAAGCCAGCATGGATAAGATTCTGGCTAATGAAGAAATCCGCAGTCTCTTTACTGCTATGGGAACTGGTTTTGGGGCTGACTTTGATGTCAGCAAGGCTCGCTATCATAAATTAGTCATCATGACTGATGCGGACGTGGATGGAGCTCACATTCGGACTTTGCTCCTAACTTTGATTTACCGCTGCATGAAGCCGGTTCTGGAAGCAGGTTATGTCTACATCGCCCAACCACCAATCTATGGTGTCAAGGTCGGCAGCGAGGTAAAAGAATACATCCAGCCAGGTGCTAATCAAGAAGAAGAACTGCAAGTTGCTCTTGAGCGCTATAGCGAAGGTCGCTCTAAGCCGACGATTCAGCGCTACAAAGGTTTGGGAGAAATGGATGACCATCAGTTGTGGGAAACGACCATGAACCCAGAACACCGTCTAATGGCGCGAGTTTCTGTCGATGACGCAGCAGAAGCTGATAAGATTTTTGATATGCTGATGGGAGATCGTGTAGAGCCTCGTCGTGACTTTATCGAAAAAAATGCAGTATATAGCACACTTGATGTCTAAAAAGTTAGAAAAAACAACCATTACAAATGAATTTGTGATATAATCAATATGTTTGCTTTTTAGTAAAAGAATGAAGGAGTTTTATATGTCTAATGGACTGATTATTCTCATTATTGTAGTAGCAGCACTATTAATTTTAAGCTATTTTACTGCTATCTATATGAGAAAACGAAATGAAGCGAAGCTTCGAAGTTTGGAGGAGAAAAAAGAGGAACTTTACAATCTTCCCGTGAATGATGAAGTGGAAGAAGTTAAAAATTTACATTTGATCGGGCAAAGTCAAGTGACTTTCCGTGAATGGAATCAAAAATGGGTAGATCTCTCTTTAAATTCATTTGCTGATATTGAGAACAATCTCTTTGAGGCAGAGGGCTACAATAATTCTTTCCGTTTCCTCAAAGCCAAGCATGCGATTGAAAACATTGAAAGCCAAATTGATTTAATCAGTGAAGATATTCATGCGATTCGTCAAGCTTTAGAAGATCTTAAAAAACAAGAATCTAAAAATAGCGGACGAGTTTTACACGCCCTAGATCTATTTGAAAATTTGCAGCATACTGTCGCTAGCAATCCTGATGCTTATGGACGAGCTCTTGCAGAAATTCAGAAGCAAATGGAAAATATTGAGTCTGATTTTTCTCAATTTGTAACTCTCAATTCTTCAGGGGATCCTGTGGAAGCGGCAGAGATCTTAGACAAAACAGAAGATCGCATTTTGGCACTGACACAGATCGTCGAAAAAGTTCCAGCAATTGTAGAAGACTTGACTGAGAAATTACCAGATCAATTAGAAGATTTGGAGTCTGGCTACCGTAAATTATTGGAAACCAATTATCATTTTATTGAGACTGATTTAGAGGCGCGTTTCCAACAACTTCGTGCTAGTTTGAAACGAAATGAAGAAAATCTTGCAGCTTTGGAGTTGGATAATGCCTTGTATGAGAATGAACAAATTCAAGAGGAAATCGATGCTCTGTATGCCATCTTTACTCGAGAGATTGAGGCTCATAAAGTCGTTGAGAAGTTGGTGAACTACCTTCCTGACTATTTAGAACATACTAAAGAGAATAACCAACAGCTTCAAAGTGAAATGGAACGTTTATCACATTCCTTCTTGCTACCAGAGCCTGAAATAAATCATATTAAAGATTTGAAATCTGAATTATCTGCTCAAGAAGCAGTGGTTCACTCTTCACTTGAAGATACAGCTGAAATGAAGAAACCTTTCTCATTGGTTAGAGAAGAGTTGGAAGCTATTCAAGACCGATTGAAAGAAATCGAAGATGAACAGATTGAACTTGGTGAGCAGCTAGAGAAGATCGAAAAAGACGATGTCAATGCCCGTCAAAAGGTTACGATTTACGCCAATAAATTGCATACGATTAAGCGATTTATGGAAAAACGTAATTTACCGGGTATTCCAGAGTCCTTCTTAACAATTTTCTTTGGAGCAAGCGACTATATTGAGGAGCTGGCTAGAGAGTTGGAGGCAACTCGTGTGAATATTGAATCTGTTAACCGCTGGTTAGAGATTCTGGCAAATACAATGAATGAATTGGAAGAAGAGACATATCGAATCGTTCGAAATTCTACCTTAACAGAGCAGTTGCTACAATACTCTAACCGTTATCGTTCCTTCGATGATAATGTGCAGGCAGCTTTCAATGAATCCCTTCATGCCTTTGAAGTTGAATTTGACTATGCAAAATCTTTGGAAATTATTTCAAAAGCCTTGGATATTGTTGAGCCTGGAGTTTCAGCTCGTTTTATCAATTCATATGAAAAAACACGCGAAAATATTCGCTTCTAAGAAAGTTCCTTCGGGAACTTTTTTCTTTGCAATCTAGCTTGTTTTGCTATTAAAAATCCTGTATAATACAACAAATCACAGAAAATATGAGGTGAGTAGATGGGTCAGGTCAAAGGTTTATTGGTTATGGATGTAGATAGCACTCTTATTATGGAAGAGGGCATTGATTTACTGGGCGAGGAAGCAGGAGTTGGGCAGCAAGTAGCTGCTATCACCGAGCGAGCCATGCGCGGAGAATTGGATTTCGAGGCTGCCTTACGGGAGAGGGTTTCACTTTTGGCGGGACTTCCGGAAACTATCTTTTCTCAAATAGCTGATAAGATTCATTTCACGCCTGGTGCTAAAAAATTAGTAGATGAGCTGCATGCGCGTGGCTACAAGGTTGGCTTGGTTTCAGGTGGTTTTCATGAAACGGTGGATAGACTGGCTGAAGAGCTAGGAATTGACTATGTAAAGGCCAATCGCTTAGAAATCAAGAATGGCTTGCTTACAGGTCATGTGTTGGGAGAGATTGTTAGCAAAGATACTAAAGTTCAGATGCTGAAAGAATGGGCTCAAGAAAACAATTTGGAATTAAATCAAACCATTGCTATGGGGGATGGCGCCAATGATTTGCCTATGATTCAAACAGCCGGCATTGGAATTGCTTTTAACGCCAAGCCAATTGTAAGAGAGCAAGCACCCTATCAAATCAATGTTTATGACCTCTATCAAGTAATGGATATTTTAGATGGGAAGGAAAAATAGGAGGAATGATGCATATCTTGTTAGCACCAGATTCTTTTAAGGAAAGTTTGTCTGCCGTTCAGGTAGCAGAGGCCTTGAAAGAAGGTTTCTCCCAAGCCTTGCCAGAGGCGACTTTTGACTTACTGCCTATTGGAGATGGCGGCGAAGGGACTGTGGCTGCCTTGATTTCGGCTATGAAGCTAAAAGAGTTTCGCCATTGGGTGACTGGACCTTTCGGCCAGCCATTCGAAATGAAATATGCAAGACAAGACCAGCTCGCTCTCTTTGAAATGGCAGATTTAGTGGGACTGGCTTTAATTCCTAAAGAAAAACGTAATCCTTTAGGTTTAGAAACCAGAGGTCTGGGGGAGCTGATTCTTCATTTGGCCGAAAATGGAGTCAGGAAGATGCTGGTCGGTGTTGGCGGCTCGGCAACGAATGATGGGGGAATTAGTATGGCAGCTGGTCTGGGCTATGAATTTTTTGATGAAAACAATCATCGACTGCGGCCTGTCGGTTCTTCTCTAGGGAGAGTTGCTCGAATTTCTGCGGAACGTGTTCCAACTTGCTTGGATGATATAGAAATCGAAATTTTGACAGATGTTTCCAATCCTTTATGTGGGCAGCAGGGAGCGACTCAGATCTTTGGACGACAGAAAGGCCTGTCTGAATGGCTTCTTTCATCTGTCGATCAGGGAATGAGGAACTTCTATGAACTGGCCAATCCGCAGATTTTCACCCAAGCTGGTGCTGGTGCAGGAGGGGGCATGGCAGCGGGACTAGTCACATTTGCCAAGGGGAAAGTCGTGTCAGGAATTGATACCTGCCTGGATTTGTTGGATTTTGACCGCAGGGTTAAAGAAGCGGACTTGGTTGTAGTTGGTGAGGGGCGCATGGATAAGCAGTCCTTGGCAGGAAAGGCCCCAGTTGGAATCGCAAGGCGGACACCAAAAGAGATTCCCGTTCTTGCGATCTGTGGCAGTTTGGCTGATGATTTGCCTCCATTTCCTAGGGAGAATATCCATGCAGCTTTTCCCATTATCTCGCAAGTGGTGGATTTGGACGTAACCTTAGCTCAAGCGAGGGAAAATCTGGTTCGTACAGCTCGCAATATTGGCAACCTATTAGCCATCAAAAAAAGAGAGTGGGACAGAAATCGGTAATTCGTTAGAATTCGATTTCGTCGTCCCA
>CAJPQE010000018.1:0-20635 GCA_905372795.1 Streptococcus cristatus
TCACTGAAATCCCATCAAATGACTTTTCTCACTATGACAACTTCCTAGATGCAGCTTTCCTTTTCAACGTGGTTCCTGCTTCTGTTCAAAAGTTGGACTTGACTGACCTTGAGCGCTACTTTGCCTTGGCGCGTGGTTACCAAGGAGAAAAAGGGGATGTGCGTGCTCTTCCGATGAAGAAGTGGTTCAACACCAACTACCACTACATCGTTCCTAAGTTTGAAAAAGACACTCAAGTTAAACTTGCAGGTCACAAAATTTTTGATGAGTTCCAAGAAGCAAAAGAACTTGGATTGAACACTCGTCCTGTCCTTGTGGGTCCATTCACCTTCCTTCAATTGTCAGACTTTGAAGAAGGCGTGAAAGCAGAAGACTTCGTAGACAGCTTAGCGGCTGCATACCAAGAAGTTTTTGCTAAATTGGCGGAACTTGGTGCGACTCGCATCCAATTGGATGAAGCGGCTCTTGTCAAAGATTTGACAGCTGAAGAAAAAGCTCTCTTCTTGAACCTCTACAACAAACTCTTGGCTGATAAAAAAGGTCTTGAAGTCTTGCTTCAAACTTACTTTGGGGACGTTCGTGACGTCTACGCTGACCTTGTCAACTTGCCAGTAGATGCGATCGGTTTAGACTTCGTTGAAGGTAAGAAAACTCTTGAGCTTGTTAAAGGTGGCTTCCCAGCTGACAAGACTCTTTATGCGGGTATTGTCAATGGTAAGAACATCTGGCGCAACAACTACGAAAAGAGCTTGGCTGTTCTTGAGCAAATCCCAGCTGAAAAAATCGTATTGACAAGCTCATGCTCACTTCTTCATGTGCCATTTACAACAGCTAACGAAGAATTTGAACCAGCTATCTTGAACCACTTTGCTTTTGCAGTTGAAAAATTGGAAGAACTTCGTGACTTGGATGCTATCCGCAACGGTCAAGGTGCAGAAGCTCTTGCTGCTAACAAAGAACTCTTTGCGACTGAGCGTGTGGGTGAAAATGCAGAACTTCGTGTGCGTATTGCTGGTTTGACAGATGCTGACTACACTCGTTTGCCAGCCTTTGCAGAACGTGAAGCCATCCAAGAAGAAGCATTCAAACTGCCAGCTCTCCCAACAACAACGATTGGTTCATTCCCTCAAACTAAGGAAGTTCGTGCTAAACGCTTGGCCTTCCGCAAGGGTGAATTGACCCAAGAAGAATATGATGCCTTCCTTGCTGAAACGATTGATGAATGGATCAAATGGCAAGAAGAAGTTGGATTTGATGTGCTTGTACACGGTGAGTTCGAGCGTAACGACATGGTTGAGTACTTCGGTCAAAACTTGTCAGGTTACCTCTTCTCTAAGAATGGTTGGGTACAATCATACGGTATGCGTGGGGTGAAACCACCAATTATCTGGGGGGATGTGACTCGTCTCAACCCAATCACTGTTAAATGGTCTAGCTATGCGCAAAGCCGTACTGACAAACCTGTCAAAGGTATGTTGACTGGACCGGTTACCATCCTTAACTGGTCATTCCCACGTGAAGACATCTCTATCAAGGACTCAACTCTTCAAATCGCCCTTGCTATCAAGGACGAAGTGCTTGACCTTGAAGCTGCTGGCGTGAAGATTATCCAGATCGACGAGGCTGCTCTTCGTGAAAAATTGCCACTTCGTCGTAGTGACTGGTACGAAGACTACCTTGACTGGGCAATTCCAGCCTTCCGCTTGGTACACTCAACAGTAGCGCCTGATACGCAAATCCACACTCACATGTGTTACTCAGAATTTACAGATATCATCCCAGCTATCGACAACATGGATGCGGACGTTATTTCCTTTGAAGCCAGCCGTTCAAACCTTGAAATCTTGGACGAACTCAAAGCGAAAAACTTCCAAACAGAAGTGGGACCTGGGGTTTACGATATCCACTCACCTCGTGTGCCAAACGAAGGCGAAATCGACCACACAATCGAAGCCATCCTTGCTAAAGTTCCAAGCAAGAAAGTTTGGATCAACCCTGACTGTGGTTTGAAAACACGTGGTATCCCAGAAACAAAAGAAAGCTTGATCCGCCTTGTAGAAGCGGCTAAAGCAGCTAGACAAAAACTGAATTAATATTATTTCTACATTTAAACTCAGCTCTGATAAACCTGCAACAAAGCTGTTTGCAGGTTTGTTATAGGCTGATAGTTAGTAGATTGAAAGGAATTTTATCTCTATGGTGAATCGCCAAACTCCTAGTCTCTCATTTGAAGTATTTCCTCCTAATCCGGCAGTAGGCAATGATAAGATTTTTCAGGCGTTGAGGGAGATGCAAGATCTGGCTCCCCACTTTATCAGTGTGACTGCCAGCAATAATAAATTTGATATTGAGGAGACAACGGTTCGTTTGGCTGAGTTCATCTCCAATGACCTTGAGATTCCGACGATTGCCCATTTGCCAGCTGTTTATCTAACCAAGGAAATGGTATCCAATATCTTGCAGGCTTTGGATCGTGTTGGGGTCAATCAGATTTTGGCTTTGCGGGGCGATATTTTTCCAGATGTGGCTCCTAAGGATGATTTTAAATATGCGACTGATTTGATTGAGTATATCAAGACAGAGGCACCACATTTTGACATCATTGGTGCCTGCTATCCAGAGGGTCACCCAGACTCACCAAACCAGATCTCAGATATTCAGAATCTAAAGAAAAAGGTTGATGCGGGCTGCTCTAGTCTTGTCACTCAGCTCTTCTTTGACAATGAACGTTTCTATGATTTCCAAGATAAGTGTACCTTGGCAGGGATTGATGTTCCGATTCATGCAGGGATCATGCCTATTCTTAACCGAAACCAAGCGCTTCGCCTTTTGAAAACGTGTGAGAATATTCATCTTCCGCGCAAATTCAAGGCTATTCTGGATAAGTATGAACATGATCCAGAATCCCTGCGGACAGCTGGTTTAGCCTATGCGGTGGATCAAATTGTCGATTTGGTGACCCATGATGTAGCAGGGATCCATCTCTATACGATGAATAACGCGGCAACAGCTTACCATATCTATAAGGCGACCCATGCGCTCTTTAACCATACCCCATCCGTTCAATCTTTTTAAGATGAATGAAGAAACCACTAATCAGATTTATTTGCTGTTTAGTGGTTTTTGTTTATAGATTTTGATCATTTAGAAGCTGATAAATGATAGAGTCGTTTTTTCTTGCTTGCTAAAATGTCTTATTTTGTTTATATTAGTTTTATAAGCTTTCTTGGAGGCGTTTGCATGACGAAAAATCTGTTGAGGTTGAAATTACTGGGAAGTCCGAGTGTCTTTCTCAATCAGGAGGAAGTCTTTTTTCCTTTTGCCAAAATCAATGCTCTGCTCTATTATCTCCATATCAATGGGACAGTCAATCGGGAGGAGATTGCAGGAATCCTCTGGGAAAACAAGGATAATCAGACTGCCAAAAAGAATCTGCGCAACACAATTTATCAAGCCAATAAGCTACTAGGTGGAGAATGGATTGTTGCTCCCAACCGGACTGTGCTGTCGCTTAATCCCGAGTGTGCGATTGAAAGTGATGTAGAAATTTTCACGGACCATCCAGCGGAGCATCTGTCGCTCTATCAGGGTGATTTTCTGCAGGGCTTCTATCTCAAGGGCAGTGAAGACTTTGACTATTGGGTGTCCAAGATGCGGACGCGATATGAGCAGCTCTATATCCAGGCTTGCTATCAAAAGTTGGAAAAAGATCCGTCGAATTTGGAAGAATCAGAGCGCAATCTGCGTCGTATGATCAGCATCGATGAGTTTGATGAAAAGAATTATCATCTGCTGATGAAGCTCTATCAGGAGAATGATCGGCCTGGTAAGGTGATTGAGACTTATTATAACTTGGTCAATCTCTTGGACAAGGAATTGGGGATTAGCCCGAATGAAGCAATTCAACAGCTGTATCATGAAGTGATGGCCAAGGATCGCAGTGAGCGTAAGATCAAGCAATTTTTACGTAATACGGACCACTTTTTTGGCCGAGTGGGTGAAATCAAGCGTTTGGAATCTTATTTTTCTAAGATTTTAGAGAGGCAAGAACCTCGTGCGCTGCTCTTAGTCGGTGGTACTGGTATCGGTAAACGGACAGTAACCCGACAAGTACTGGCTAATCAGACCAAGTATTTCCAGATTGTTATGGCAGAGTGCTTCAAGGAAGAAATGACGGTTGGATTGCAGCCTTGGCGCAGTTTGCTAGATGGCTTGGGTGACCTAGTTATTCAGCATCAGATCCTTTCTACCAGCCAGTGGCAGGTTATTTTGGATAGTTATTTTCCGATGATGGCAAGTGAAGCTTCGGGTCTTGAGCTGAATACGGATCATTTGGCTCGGTTTGTATTGGATATTTTGCAAAAGATTTCTAAGAAAAAGGCTCTGGTGATTTTAGTTGAGGATTGTCACTGGATGGATGAGGCTAGTGTGGCTGTTTTAGAGCAGGTTATGAACCATTTGAGGGATTATCCAGTAGCCTTTGTGTTGACCAAGCATCTGAGTACACCACCTTATCTTGGACGTTTTTTCAATCGCTTATTGCTTCGTAGTCAGCTAGACTGCATTGAACTGCAGCCGCTGGATTTTAAGGAAAGTGTGGCTTATTTACAGGCCCAGACTGGACAGTCAGCCATATCTGAAGAACGGCTTGAGGCTATTTATCGGGTCAGTCAGGGCATTCCTTTCTTTCTATCGGAGTATGCGGAGCAGCTTTTGCGAGGTGAAAAATTCCAGCCATTGACCTCAGCTATTAAAGCAAAACTATCTCTGAAATTAGGCTATTTGAGCAGCCAGGAGGAGGAATTGGTTGATTATCTGGCTTGCTTTAATTCCCCTGCTTCGGTAGCACTCTTAGCTCAGTTGCTAGGCCTATCTGTAGAAGAAGTAGTCGAAATTGCTGAAGGATTTGGGCAAAAACAGCTTTTAATAGAAGAGGAACAGGAGGAATTGGTTTTACGATTCAGCCAGGAACTTTTGCGGATTTATGCTTATGAGCGATTACCACTTGCCAAGAAGCGAATGCTACATCACCAGATTGCCCAAGGCATGGAAGACCAGCTGGGAGCCTCTCTTTATCATGCTCAGCTCCTCAATGATATTGCCTATCATTATAAGATGTCCAAACAACCGATTAAGTCTTTGGAGTATGAGCTGCATTATCTCGAGGCCACCTTGCAGTTTCATCATGAGCTCTTTCCCATTTATTCGCGGGAGTTTGGCTTTATTGAAAAGACGGATGACAGCAATCAGTCCGCAATTTTGGACCAATTTGATCGTATCCGTCGGGAGATAGAGGGCTTAGAGAGAAAACACCAGAATCACAAAGATTTTCAGCTATTGGTTATTCGCTTTCTCTATCTAGAAGGGCGCTATGCTATCCGGACGGGGAATTACAAGCAGGGGATGGACAATATCCAGCAGGTGATTATTTCTGCCAAGGAGCTGCAGCAGATGGAGTTTCTCCTAGAAGGCTATCGGCAGATGATTTACTACTGCATCCAGACGGAGAATATCCCTGAGATGCGCTACTATACGGAGTTGGCTCTAGATGCTTCAGTTCAGGCCAATAATCACGAAGCTATTGCAATGAATCTTCGACTCAAGGGACTTTATCATCTCATGATTGGAGATGAGGAGCAGTCACTCCGCCATCTTTACCAGTCTATCGATTGCTTTAGTTTGACGGCTTCGTTGCGCTCAAAGTATTCGATTCAGATTGCGGCGGCTCTAGATTATCTGGCAGAGATTGAGCAGATTCGTGGGAATTTCACGACAGCGCTGGCTCATCAGAAAGAGGCGATTGAGCTGACGGAAAATAAAACAGCAGAGCCTTCGATTTTTGCTTTCTATATAGGCTTGGGTCTGACTTATTATCAGCTAAAAGATTATGAACAGGCGGAGCGAATCTTGCTGAAAGCGAAAGCAGCCCTGAAGTCGCTCAGTTTTCCTTGGAAGGAGACCCAGCTGGAAGTTTATTTGGCCTTGATTGGCTGCGAGAAGGGGGATTACCAGCCGGTGCTTGATCTGCTGCGGAAAAAGGATAGTCTCATTAGTCGCTATGGCAATCCGCGGGACAAGGGTTTGATCTACTATCTGATGGCTGTGATCAAGTATCGCCAGCTGGCTGGCAGTTTGCAGGAAGCTGGTTTTGAAAATTTACTAGCTCAGGACTTTGAAACCTACTATGAAACAGCCAAGAGTCAGCTCAATCCTTATCGTGATCGCCACCAGCTCAAGGAATTAGAAAACTTACGTCGAACCTTGTCTTAAGAATTGAACACAAATAAAAGAGGATGAAAGTTATATTCATCCTCTTTTGGTGTTTGTAATGAAGTTTTTAAATCCCCATCAGTCATGTACTTGTGCCCAGACTTGGGTCAGGTAAAAGACAAAACTTGCCGCTAGGTTGGCCGTGTGGTTATCTATATCGTGAGGGGGAGAGACTTCGACGATATCAAAGCCAATCAGTTTGCCTGACGCAGCGATGTGCTGGAAGACTAGTACAGCCAGATTGGGATCCACACCGAGCGACTGGATGGCACTGACACCAGGAGCAGCGCCAGCTGCAAAGCAGTCAATATCAATGGTTAAATAGACCTGCTCTTTATCGGCTAGAAAAGCATCAACTACCTTGCAGACTTCCTTGTGACCCATTTGGTAAATGTCCATTCCAGTCAGGAACTGGATAGCCTTAGATTTGGCTACAAAGTCAAAGAGAAAGAGATTGTTATTGTGCTCCTGAATTCCTAGGATGAGGTAGTTAAAGATCTGTTTCTGAGCTAAGGTGTCATCGAACATTTGACGAAAACCGGTACCGGAGTTGGGCCCAGTCTGATCGTAGGGGCGTAGGTCAAAATGGGCATCCATATTGATCACAGCTAAGTTTTGGTCAGGATTTAGCGACGACTTGAGACCTAGATAGTTGCCGTAGGCTGTTTCGTGACCGCCGCCTAGAACGATGGGACGGAGATTAAGCTCTCGCAGGCGTTTGACTGCTCGTGCCAAGCTTTGCTGCAGTTGTTCTAGAGAGCGGTTAGGCCCGTCGATATCGCCAACGTCAAAGACGCGAACGTTTCTACCTAGATGCCAAGGAAGTTTGGCCAGCTGAGTTCGGATAGCTTGTGGTCCTTCGACAGCCCCCACTCGGCCGTTATTGATATAGACACCCTTGTCGCTCTTGAAGCCAATCAGGGCAAAGTTCACCCCTTCAAAAGGAGTTAAGCTAGGATCATTTAAGTCCAGAAACTCAATGACCATCCCCCATTTGGCAGTATATAGATTGTCCTCTGGACCTCGCTGATAGTAACGGTTGTCTAGCTGATAGTAATCTTCTAACATAATTTTGTCCTTTTCCATGACGATACTTGCGACTTTATTATAAGAGTTTCCGCTAAGCCTGTCAATGACTTTTGGCGGGAAAAGAAGCCCAGCTGCATGAGAGCGGGCTTCTTAGGTTAACTTTTTACAGAGTCATCAGCTTTAGAACTGAATGCTCAAGTCCACAGCCTTTTCAACGGCTGCTAGGAATTCATCGCTCTCAATCAGCTCAGAAGCCTTGTTGAGCTCTTCGTAGATTTCGATATCCTTATCAAACTCGATAAAGCGGACATGCTGACGGAAGAGGTCATAGGCTGGCTTGGTCCCTTTGCCCAGTTCATGGTTTTCTAGTTTCAGATCCAGAGCTTGGCAGGCTGCCATGATTTCTGTTGCTACGATGCGGCGAGAATTCTTGAGAATTTCAGCTGCCTTGCGTGCTGCAGTAGTTCCCATGCTGACAAAGTCTTCTTGGTTCTCGCAAGATGGGATAGAGTCTACGCTGGCCGGATGAGACAAGACCTTGTTCTCAGAAGCAAGCGAAGCACAAGCATACTGAGTAATCATAAAGCCAGAGTTGAGTCCTGGATGTTTGACCAAGAAGGATGGGAGCTTGCTCAATTGGCTGTTGACTAGACGCTCTACACGACGCTCGGATACATTTCCGATTTCAGAAATAGCGATGCCTAGGAAGTCGAATGGCTGAGCCATTGGTTCACCATGGAAGTTACCACCTGAGATAACATGACCTTCCTTGGTAATGATAGGGTTGTCTGTAACAGAGTTGATTTCAATCTCAACCTTGGTCTTAACATAAGCGATAGAGTCCTTGCTGGCACCATGAATCTGTGGAATACAGCGTAGAGTATAGGGGTCTTGAACACGTTGTTGAGTAGCTACGGTCGTATTGCCACTGCCTTCTAGAAGGTTGCGGATATTGCGGGCTGTAGCCAGCTGTCCGCTTTGAGGACGGATGGTATGTAAGTCTTCTTCGAAAGGACTGGTAATACCATTGTGGACTTCCATGGAAAGAGCCCCAGCAACATCTGACAGTTTAAGAAGCTGGATGGCATCGTAGGTAGCCAGAGCTCCGATACCTGTCAGGACAGTCGTTCCGTTAATCAGTGCCAGTCCTTCCTTGGCTGCTAGAGCAATTTTCTCAATACCTGCCTTGTCCAAAGCTTCTTGTCCAGAGAGCAGTTGACCTTGATAGTATGCGTGGCCCAGTCCTAGCATAGGCAGAACCATGTGAGCCAACGGTGCCAAGTCGCCAGAAGCTCCCAAAGAGCCCTTTTCTGGAATAAATGGCACGACGCCTTTATTGAGCAATTCCAGAAGCTTTTCGACAGTAGAGAGCCGGATACCAGAATAGCCCTTGACCAGAGAATTAATCCGAATTAACATGATAGCACGAACTGCATCTTCAGGAAGAGGATCGCCAAATCCTGAAGCATGGGTGCGAATCAAGTTTTCCTGCAGCTGAGTCGTATCTTCTGGCGAGATGCTGACATTGCAGAGGGAGCCAAATCCAGTCGTAACGCCATAGACTACCCGCTTTTCGCGAACGATGTCATCCACGATTTTGCGGGAAGCTTCTACAGCTTTCTTAGCTTCTTGGTTGATTTCGCAGATAGCTCCATGACGAGCTACTGCAATGACATCTTCTAAAGTAAGGTGTTCGCCATCCAAATTGATTACATGTGTCATAAGATTCATTCTCCTTTTTGTTCAAGAACTTTATTTTTACAAATCAGCACTATGTAGATATAGTAGACTGCGCTGGCGACAAGGACACCGATGAGACCATAGACATAGTTCATTGGATTTTCACCCCAAATCATGACGAGGCTGATTAGGACCGCTAAAATTGGGATGACAGGACCAAATGGAACGCGGAAGACCACTTTCTTATCTGGATATTTCTTTCTCAATACCAATACGGCTAGAGCAGTTGGGATGTATTGGAAGAAGCGGAAGACTACGCTGAGAGCCGCTAATACTTCAAATGTTCCTGTAAAGAGTAGGGCGATGGCCAAAAGTCCGGAGATAATAATGGCAATTACAGGGGCGTTTTTAGCATTGGTTTCAGCGATTTTTTTAGGCAACAAGCCTTCATCTGCAATGGCTGCACCATAACGTGGGACCATGATAGATTCCCCGATGTTAAGTCCAGCAATAGAGATCAGCGCTCCGATCGAAACAATCCATGCTCCAGCAGGGCCAATCATTTCGACAAAGGCATCTTGCACAGAGGCATCTGTTTGCAGGATACGGCTGCCTAGCATGGCGATAGTTCCTGCGATAATCAGCATATAGAGAACTGATACAATACTGATAGAGCCCAAAATAGCTCGAGGCACATTCTTTTCTGGGTTGCGCATTTCACCAGCAACGATAGACATGGTTTCAAAACCGATGAAACCGTAGAAGATATAGATAGCTGTACTAGAGATGGCTTTCATGATATCTACGCCAGGTTCTAGCTGAAGAAACGGAGTGAAGTTTCCTTTGTCAATTCCTCCTTTGATGAAGAAAATTGCACATAGACTGAAAGCGACAATTGGGATGAGCTTGGCTACAGTTGCGGTCAAGGTGAACATTTTGGAAGTCTTAAGACCTGAGATATTCATCAGACTGAGTAGGATAATCAGGCTCACACTGAGTAAAAGTTCATAGGGGGCAAAGGATTTAAAAGTAATGACAAAAAGTCTCGCAAATCCTGCTGCCATTGCTGACCAAGCGATGATGGTAACCGCCCAGCCTAGGAAGCCAACATTAAATCCGACAAAGTCTCCAAAGGCTGCTTTGGAATATTGGAAGGCTCCGCCGTTTTTATTAAAATAACCAGCAGTTTCTGCCAAGCAGACGGCTAAGAGAATAACGAGGAGGGCAGTTCCCAGCATGACAGCTAGAGAAGCAGGACCCAGTCCTTTATAAATCTTTTGAGGTAGGAGGAAAATTCCTGAACCGATAACAGCATTGATACCATAGAGAGTAGCGCCAGAAAAGCTGAATTTCGCATTTTCTCGCTCTTGTTCTTGTGCAGTGAGTTTAGTCGCATTCATAATAATGTTTCTCCTTTAGAGATATGGGATCCTTTCCAAGTAAAGATAGAACGATGATAGGACATCCTTGTATCTTTACTTAGTAGGGATATGGGTCAAACCAGCCCATATAGCAAGGGGCGTTCCCTGTGGCTGGTTACTCGAAAACATTATTTGCAGCTCAGTTTCCTGAGCCTCTTTTTCCACTATCAGAAGTTGCCCTGTCTCTAGATTAAGCGATGGCAGGTCTGTTCCTGTCACCCTCAGATCACTCAAGGCGTAGATAAATTGAATGGCTTCATCTTGACTAAGCTCTTCTCTATCTGAGATGGCAAGCATCTGTCCCTGATAATGGTCGCTGTAGATTAAGTTAAAGTCGGTACAAGTCCCACGACTTGTGATAGAATCACTCCCTTCGAAAAAATAGGGGGTAAAGGGAGCTAGAACCGTTTCCGCCTGCCGACTGGCATTGTGGAGATGAAGTGTGTGGTCCAGGCTCATGAGAATGCGGTGAAAGCCACTCAAGTCAGAAAATTCACTTTCAGCTGCTTCCACTGTTGCTGTTGAGAGTCGATAGTCAAAGTCACGCTTGCCATAGTGGCCAGTTGGCGGGGAAAGATAAAGTTGTTTTGTCTTTCCCCCCGACCAATCGGAAACTTGAAAATCGTTTGCTCTTAAAAGGGTTATATGTGTCATTTTTGATATTTATTAGAACAAACCGCTGATATTGCCGTCTTTGTCAACATCAATCTTTTCGCTGGCTGGTACCTTAGGCAGTCCTGGCATGGTCATGATTGCACCAGTCAGAGCAACGATGAAGCCTGCACCAGCAGAAACTTTGAGCTGGCTGATCGTCACGACAAAGTCTTTAGGTGCGCCTAGTTTTTTAGCATCGTCTGAGAAGGAGTATTGAGTCTTAGCCATACAGATAGGATAGTTGGAGAAGCCCAGCTCTTCCAGTTGTTTGAGCTCGCGTTTAGCAGCAGGAGTTAGACGAACGCCCTTGCCTCCATAAACCTTAGTAACAATTTTGTTCAGCTTGGTCTCAATGGAGTCCTCTTCATTATATACAAATTGGAAGTGATTGTCTCCTTCGGCCAGTTCAACGACTTTTTCAGCCAACTCTTTACCGCCAGCTCCGCCATTTGCCCAGACATCAGAAATCACGACGTCAACGCCACGTTTTTGGCAGACGTCATAAACTGCTTGCAATTCTGCTTCGGTATCCAGCGGGAATTTATTGATGGCAACGACTGCTGGCAATCCATAAACATCTTGAATGTTTTCCAGATGTTTTTCTAAGTTCGGCAGTCCGTCTACAACAGCTTGGACATTTTCTTCAGCTAGGTCACTCTTAGCCACACCACCGTGCATCTTGAGAGCGCGGATGGTAGCAACCAGAACTACAGCTGCTGGACGAAGTCCAGATGTACGACACTTGATATCAATGAATTTTTCAGCACCGAGGTCAGCACCGAAACCAGCTTCTGTAACTGCATAGTCGGCATATTTGAGAGCTAGCTTGGTAGCTAGGACACTATTACAGCCATGGGCAATGTTGGCAAAAGGTCCACCGTGAATCAAGGCTGGCGTGTGTTCCAGAGTTTGAACCAAGTTTGGATGAATAGCGTCTTTGAGCACAGCAGCCATAGCGCCACCAGCTTTTAGATCTTTAGCAGTTACTGGCTTACCTTCAAAGCTGTAGCCAATGATGATTTTTTCCAAACGGTTCTTGAGATCGGTAATATTTTCTGACAAGCAGAGAATAGCCATAACCTCAGAAGCAACTGTAATATCAAAACCGTCTTCACGCGGAACACCATTAACTTTACCTTGTAAACCGTCTACGATGTGGCGCAGTTGCCGGTCATTCATATCCACTGCCCGCTTCCAAGTGATGCGACGAGAGTCAATGCCTAAGGCATTGCCATGATGGATGTGGTTGTCAATGAGGGCCGCCAGTAGGTTGTTGGCAACACCGATGGCATGAAAGTCACCAGTGAAGTGGAGGTTGATGTCCTCCATAGGCACCACCTGAGCGTGCCCGCCACCAGCAGCTCCGCCTTTGATACCAAAGACAGGTCCGAGTGAAGGTTCCCGCAGAGCGATAACGGCTTTTTTACCGATAGCAGCCAAAGCATCGACCAATCCGACAGAAGTCGTGGTCTTACCTTCTCCGGCTGGTGTCGGAGAAATAGCTGTCACGAGAATCAGTTTGCCGTCTGGCTTGTCTTTTAAGGATTCCAGTTGGCCGGCACTGATTTTTGCCTTGTAATTTCCATAAAGAGACAAGGCGTCTTCAGCAATTCCTAGCTTTTCTGCCACCTCTTTGATGGGCTTCATTTGAACCGAATTGGCAATTTCAATATCTGATAAAACCATATTGTCACCTCTTGAGAAGAGGAAGTCCATTCACAGGAAAGAGTGAACTTCTCTTCCGTTTATCTATTAGACAACTTTTAAAATTTCTTGATAAATTTCATCGGCTAGAGCGCAGCCTTTTTGCAGGAGCTCTTCTCCCTTGCTGCGGTAGTCTGCGACAAATGCTTCATCCTTGACACCTGACAGGTTGATGAGGACATTGAGCCAAGCCCCTTGCAAACCAGCCTTAAGGTTGAGAGCTGCTACCCCCAGGTCGCTGGCAGCATTGGTATTGGACTTGCCAACAGCCTTTTGAGTTGTTTGCAGGGCAGCTAAGATGTCTTCCATCATGCCATAAGGTGACTTGGTCGCTTCCCTGAGGGCTTGCTGCATAGCTTCCCGACGGGCAGCCTTGTCTTCCTCCGTTTCCTTAGGCATATCAAAGACGGCGGAGACTAGATTGAAGGCTTCAGTGTCCTTGTCAATAGCTGCGAGTAGGCTTTCTTGCAGGCGTGCACTTTCTGCGTGCACTTGAGCAATTTCTGCTTCAAATTCTGCGTATTTTTTCTTGCCAAGGGTTAATTCGCAAACCATCTTAGTCAGGGAAATACCGTTGGCTGCGGAAAGAGCAGCGGCAGAGCCACCTCCTGGTGCAGGAGCATCTGAGCCTAGGACTTGAGCAAATTCTGTCAAACTTAAATCTACTAATTTCATAGGTTTCAGTCCTCCTAGCCCAGCAAATGGTTTTCCAGAACTTGCTTGCCGTAGTCAAAGTCTTCGATTTGCAGATAGTATTCTGCTGCGTCAATCAAAGCCTTAGCTGGTGCCAAGCCAATGACTTCTGAGCCGAGGATTCCAACTCCGTAACGTTTGGCTTCAAAGCGAACAGTTTCAAAAACACGATAGAGTGGGAATTTTTCCAGATTGACCATGTTGATAGAAACCTGGGCAATGTTGCGGTCTTCCAGCATAACGCCAATCGCTTTACAGTATTTGTAGCCACCGCTTGATCCACGGATGATTTTGGCAATATTGTTGGCAATTTCCAGATTGTCTGTATCCAAGTTGATGTTGTAGGCGATGAGCGGCATTCTAGCACCGACAGCAGTAACACCAGCAGTTGGGTGAATCTTTCTTTCACCGTAGTCAGGCGCCCAGTCAGGTTCCAAGAGTTTTTCAGGCATGCCTTCAAACTGTCCTTTACGGACCTTAGCCAAGTTCTTACGTTCTGGACGAGTCGCTGCATCTTCATAGAGGAAGATAGGAATACCGAGCTCGCGGTTGATCCGTTCAGATACGGTCTTCGCAATTTCTACGCATTCCTCACTTGTGATGTCCTTGATCGGTACAAAAGGCAGGACATCAGTTGCGCCCATACGAGGGTGTTCACCTTGGTGTTTGGTCAAGTCAATATTTTCAGAAGCGTATTTAACCAAACGGAAAGCAACTTCCTGAATGTTTTGGTCATCACCGACCAAGGTAAAGACGCTGCGGTTGTGGCTGGCATCAGAAGAGTGGTCCAAAAGTGTTACGCCTGGCACGCTCTTAGCTACTTCAACTAGACCGTCAATAACCGCTTGATTGCGGCCTTCAGAAAAGTTAGGAATACATTCAACAATTTTTGCCATAAGATATTACCTCGTGATATCAATAATTTTAATTTATAATATGAACTTAATGAAGCAGAACCTTCTCCTGAGCCAGGTTGATACCCAGCTCAGGCCGGAAGTCGGGGGACAAGTTTTTCCTATTCGAACAATTTCTTAACAGATTCTTTGACCAAATCTTCATCAGTTAAGTACGGAATGGTGATGTGGTCTGTGCCTTGGTGGAGGCGGTTGTACTCGATAGCAGTTTCGATGGCATGCTCATTACGTGCCCAGTTTCGACGAGCGACTCCTCCGATTGTATCCCAAGCGATAGCAGATTTGATGATTTCATCAATGCGTTCGCTGCCGTCCAGTACCAAGCCAAAGCCACCATTGATTGCTTTACCGATACCAGTTCCGCCACCGTTGTGGAGAGCTACCAGACTCATACCGCGAGCTGCATTACCAGCGTAACATTGCACAGCCATGTCGCAGGTAACATTAGAACCGTCCTTGATATTAGAAGTTTCACGGAATGGAGAGTCAGTACCAGATACGTCGTGGTGGTCACGGCCGATCATGACAGGACCAATCTTGCCTTCGCGTACTAATTCATTGAACTTGAGGGCGATATTGACACGGCCCATACAGTCTTGGTAGAGAATACGAGCCTGAGTTCCAACAACCAACTGGTTCTTTTCTGCATCGCGGATCCAGTTGTAGTTGTCGCGGTCTTGGTAGCGGCGGTTAGGGTCGATCACTTCCATAGCTGCATGGTCAGTAGCGACTAGGTCTTCGTGCTTACCGCTCAGACATACCCAACGGAAAGGACCATAACCATAGTCAAAGAGCATTGGGCCCATGATATCTTCTACATAAGATGGCCAGATGAAGCCGTCTTTGTCGTCAAAGCCGTTTTTAGAAATTTCCTTGATACCAGAGTCATAGACTGCCTTCATAAAGGCATTACCATAGTCAAAGAAGTAAGTGCCATTGCTAGTCAAGGTCTTGATCGCCTTGAAGTGACGTTCCAAGGTTTGGTCAACCAGCTTAGCAAAGGTTTCCTTGTCTTCAGCCAGAAGACGAGTCCGTTCTTCAAAGCTGATACCAGCAGGGCAGTAACCACCGTCGTAAACATTGTGGCAAGAAGTTTGGTCAGACAGCAAATCAACATGGATGTTATTCTCGTTGACGTATTCCAAGAGGTCTACGATGTTACCGTGATAGGCAATAGAAGTTGATTCGCCAGCTTCCAGAGCTTTCTGAGCCAAGTCGATAGCTTCTTTTGGACTTTCAGCCAATTGGCTAATCCAGCCTTGGGAGTGGCGGGTTTCAATCCGAGATTGGTCTACTTCAGCTATAATTGCTACTGCTTTAGCGATTTCAGCTGCTTTCCCTTGAGCTCCACTCATGCCACCCAGACCAGAAGAGATGAAGAGTTTGCCAGTCAGGTCGCCGTCGTCAGCTACACCCAGTTTCAAGCGCCCAGCATTGAGGAGGGTGTTGAAGGTACCATGGACGATACCTTGAGGGCCGATGTACATCCAGCCGCCAGCTGTCATTTGACCATAGTTGGTCACGCCCATTTCTTCTGCAATTTCCCAGTCTTTCATATTGTCGTATTCACCGACCAAGAGGCCATTGGTGATGATAACACGAGGTGCTTCTGGTTTGGACTTGAAGAGTCCAAGCGGGTGGCCAGATTCCACGACCAAGGTTTGATGGTCAGTCATGACTTCCAAGTATTTCTTGATCAGGTTGTACTGCATCCAGTTAGCGCAGACAGATCCAGTTTCCCCATAAGTAACCAATTCATAAGGATAAAGGGCGATTTCAAAGCTCAAGTTGTTGTCAATCATAACCTGCATAGCTTTGGCCGCAGTACAGTTTCCTTTGTACTCGTCAATTGGTTTGCCGTAGATGCGTTCTTTTGGACGCCAGCGGTAACCATAAATCCGTCCGCGAGTTTTCAGTTCTTCCAGAAATTCTGGAATTACTTCCTCATGGAATCTCTTTGGAATATAGCGAAGGGCATTTTTTAAAGCAATTTCGGTTTGAGCTTGAGTCAAACGGAAGCCCCGGTCAGGTGCTCGGCGG
The DNA here is from genome assembly GCA_905372795.1 of Streptococcus cristatus. Classification (GTDB taxonomy): domain Bacteria; phylum Bacillota; class Bacilli; order Lactobacillales; family Streptococcaceae; genus Streptococcus; species Streptococcus cristatus_J. Next base: position 16,406 of record CAJPQE010000018.1, read on the forward strand.
ATGCCTTCTTGGAAAACTGTTTTTTCAGGCAGTACATCGTCTAATTTGACGGTCATTGCTGCTGCAATATCTTGTTCGCTGTAGAATGACATGTTTATTTCCTCCTTGTAAAATAACTTAAGATTTAACCTTATTTTATAACAGCGCCGTCAGTACAAAGTCAAGAAAATATTTCTAAAGATAAAAAATATCAATATATCCAATATATATTGGTTTTTGACTATAATTTGACGATAGTGTATTATGATGGAAAGCGAATAAGTTGGAAAATGAATGGAGGAACAAGCATGACTGCTGATTTACTATTAACTCACTTTAATCAAGTCTTCTGTCCCAAGGACCTCGGACATCCCCTTTTTGGTGAGGAGATGAAGGAAGCTCAGGTTTTGGAAGACGGGTACATTGCAGTCAAAGACGGCAAAATCCTAGCAGTTGGCAGCGGAGAGCCGGATGCCAGTCTGGTTGGACCAGATACTAAGATTCAGTCTTATGAAGGCAAGATTGCTACACCTGGCTTGATTGACTGTCATACTCACTTGGTCTACGGTGGTAGCCGGGAGCATGAATTTGCTAAGAAATTAGCCGGTGTCCCTTATCTGGAAATTCTTGCTCAAGGCGGCGGTATTCTCAGTACGGTCCGGGCGACGCGAGAAGCTTCTTTTGATACTCTCTACGATAAGTCCAAGAGGTTACTGGATTATATGCTGCTGCATGGGGTGACGACTGTTGAGGCTAAGAGTGGCTACGGTCTGGACTGGGAAACAGAGAAGCGCCAGCTAGATGTCGTTGGGGCTCTGGACCGTGACCACGAGATTGACCTCGTTTCTACCTTTATGGCTGCCCACGCCGTTCCACCAGAATACAAGGGACGCTCTCAGGAATATCTGGAGCTCATCGTTGAGGAAATGCTGCCTCGGGTAAAAGCAGAAAATCTAGCTGAGTTCTGTGATATTTTCTGTGAAAAAGGCGTCTTTACAGCTGACGAGTCACGCTACTTGCTTTCTAAGGCTAAGGAAATGGGCTTCAAGCTTCGTATCCATGCTGATGAGATAGAATCGATCGGTGGAGTAGATGTAGCAGCTGAGCTAGGAGCAACGAGTGCAGAGCACTTGATGGTAGCGACCGATGAGGGCATTCGCAAGATGGCAGAAGCCAAGGTTATCGGTAATCTCCTGCCGGCAACTACCTTCAGTCTGATGGAAGATACCTATGCACCAGCCCGCAAGATGCTGGAAGCTGGGATGGCCATTACCCTGACTACTGACAGCAATCCTGGCTCTTGTCCGACAGCCAACCTGCAGTTCGTCATGCAGCTGGGCTGCTTTATGATGCGCCTGACGCCAGTAGAAGTCCTTAACGCTGTAACCATCAATGCGGCCTACTCAGTTAACCGTCAAGATAAGATTGGCAGCTTTGATACTGGCAAGCAGGCTGATATTACCATCCTAGACGCTAAGAATATCGACTATCCACTTTATTTCTTTGCGACTAACCTGACCCATCAGGTTTATAAAGCAGGCAAGTTGGTTGTTGATCAGGGTAGAATCGTCTAATTTTACAAGTCGATCTCATTCTCACTTGATGGCAAAGATTTTCTTAGAAGTTCTATTGTTGATTATAGAAAAAGCAGATTTGTGTTCAATAAAGGTCGTGGCTTAAACACCACGACCTTTCTGTTTGTTTATGAGATTAGGATATTGAGCTGGTCTCTTTATCTACCCACACACTGCGCGTAAAGACCATGGAGAATAGAGCTAGAGCCACAAATGCTGCTCCTACGTACCAGTAGGGCATATCCAGTGTCGTGGATCGTCCAGATAGATTGACAATGCCACGGAAGAGCATGCCGGCTGTCATGGTGGCTACAGCTGAGTTCCAGAGGTTGAGGCTGAGCCGAGAGAGATTGGGAATTATTTTCATGAAGAGCAGGAGGAGGCTGCCCCCCACTAGAGGAAGGGAAAAGAGATAGTGCATATGGACAGATGTTTCCCCGAAGCTGAAGGATTCATAGATTCTGCTGAAAGCAAAGAAGAAAATCGTTAGCAGCATGTAGGAAACAGCTGTTTTTTTGAAACGTTTTTTGCTGGGATTAGTAACCGATGTAGACAATGTCGCTCACCGCCCTTTCTGAAATATTTCCGTTGGTGGTAGGCTTGTTAATGACCTGACCGTTGAAGTACATAGTGGACGAGCCGCCACCGTCAAGATTGTAGGCAGTCTTGACGCCATAAGATTTCATGACTTCAGCCATTTCATAGAGGGAAAGTCCCTGACTTTCTGAAGTGCGTCCGTCTGAAACGATGATGATATAGTGGTTTTCGTCAATGATGCCGATAGATGTCCGTGGATTGGAAGCCATAGACTGGCCAACTTCGGACTTGGTATTCACGACAATTTCGCCATTTTCTACGAGGGCTGGTCCGAAGGCTAGGAGATTGACCACACCGTCTTCGACTAGCTGGTCGGCAGAGATTTCATTTTCGTAAATGATTTTAAAGGAGCCGTCTTTGTAAATAGCCAAATCACCATTGCTGGCGTCTTCTCGGATGGTATCACGGTAGACAATACCATTGCGGATGACATAGCCGGTAGAATTGGCACCGTAGTAGTCGCCGTTAACTGCTAGGATGGCCTTGTTATTAGCCGCTGTTTCTGAAGTCTTGGCCGTGACATTGGTTCCGTAGGTGTTATTGGCGAGGGCTGTTTTCAAGTATTCAGCGGAGCTGACGGTCACATCGGCAACGTAGACTTGGGTATTGTTGACGGTCTTTTCAGTCAGCGTGACCGAGATGTTATCGTCTGAATAGCTGGTATCTGTCACTGTTGCCGTTTCCGCAGCCTTGCTGGCAGCCTCGGCATTGGATGATGAAGTGGTGCTTGAGACTGTGGAAATGGTCTCCGCGATGACGAAGGTTTTCAGCATGGAGTAGCTAAAGGAAGCTGTCAGAAGTAGCCCGAAAATCGAGGCGTAGGCATAGCCTTTCTTTAAAAATTTCATAACGCAGTGTGTGTCCTTTCCTTAAAAATAAATCTCTTTTGTACCATCCAAGAGATGGTAAAGAGCAGCAGTCCGACGATGATCTTGACAAGCAGAAGATTGAGACCAAAGACAGCATAGAAGAGACGAATCAGCAGTGTGTCTAGGATAAAGAGCACCAGAGCTAGGCTGAAATAGCCAGTTCCTGTCTTGAGTATACTGTCGTCGTTCTTAAAGACCAGTTTTTTATTGGTCGAATAGTTGAAGACCGAGCTTGTCACGCGGGCAATCCCGTTGGCTAAAAGAATTCTCAGGCTGATTGGGGCAGCAGCTAAAAACAAGAGAGCCAGGGCGTAGACCATGTAGTCCACGATGAAACTGCTGAGAGAGGTCAGGGCAAATTTAAAGATATTTTTATAAATCATGAGTCCGTCTCTAACAGGTCGAAAGTGCGAGCCTTGATTATCATTGATATAGACCGTCTCAATGGGCACTTCCAAAATGGGATATTCCTTACTGGCTTTTAGGAGCATGTTCATTTCGTACTCATAGCGCTGGCCTTCAACCTTCAGCATAAAGGGGATCATGTTGGTCGTAAAGGCTCGTAAGCCTGTCTGCGTATCGGAGACAGCTACCCCAGTCTGGAGCTTAAAGAGAGACCGAGTCAGACTGTTACCGAAGCGGCTGCGCAGAGGCACCTTGCCAGTAAAGGCGCGTGCGCCCAGGATTAGCTGATTAGGATTTTCAGAAGCTTTGTTCGCCACTCGGAAAATATCCCAGACCTTGTGCTGGCCATCCGCATCTGCTGTGATGACGGTTCCGTATTGACCCAGAGACTGGATGTAGGTGAAGGCAGTTTTCAATGCTTGTCCTTTGCCTTGATTGTTTTCGTGATGGAGGACAGTCGCATATTGTTCAGCCTTTTCAAAGATTGTCTGGCGCTTGGCTGAGCTACCGTCATCGATGACAATGATATGAAAATCACTCTTGCTCTGAATTTTTTGAATCAGTTTAATCAAATTATAATCGGGCTCGTAAGCCGGAATCACTAGATAGTCCATATCCATACCTCTTTCTTAGATGATTTGTAGAAAGTATACAGATTGCGGCTTAAAGCTAGCTGATATCAGTTATCTTTAAGAAAAAGTTAAATCTTCTTTAAGGAAAAAGTGAGGAAAGTATCTCGTAGGATAAAATAAAAAAACAGAGAGTGGGACAGAAATCGGTAATTGGTTAGAATTCGATTTCGTCGT